>JBCBSA010000326.1:0-3497 GCA_039819425.1 Planctomycetota bacterium | reverse complement strand
GCCGGGCTGGGGGCTCCAGCTGCCGTCGGCGTTCTGGGTCTGGCGCAGGTAGTCGAGGCCGCGGTCGATCGCGGCGCGGGCCTGGGCCTGGTGCTCGGCGTTCAGGGCGAGGGCCCGCGGCGTTGCCGACAGCCCGATGAGCGTGCCCACCACCACGGTCATCACGAACAGAATGGACGGTCTCATCACGGCGGCTCCGGGTTGAATTCAGCAGTGCGTGCCGAATTGTAGACCCGGCCGCCCGGTCACAAAGACCGTTCCCACGGGTCGTCCACGCCCGCCCCCGGAAGCCCCGCCCCCGGAAGCCCCGCCCCTGGAGACCCCACTCCCGCCCCCGGATAACCGGGATCGTACGGCCCGCCGGCGTCCCACGGCTCGGGCTCGTCGAGCGCCCGCTTCAACGCCCACACGCACCACCCCAGCGCCCCCGCCAACGCGAGGGGCAGCACCGCGTTCGCCAACCCGCCACCGACCAGCGACAACGCCGCCATCCCGCCCACCACCACCAGCGGCACGATCGTGACCCCCAGCGCCCACTTGGTCGTCCCCCGCTTACCCGCCGCGACGCCGAACGCCAGCACCACCATCACGATCGCCGGCAGCAGCGTCAACGCCGCCAAGAAGATCGCCGTCGGTAGCAGGAACGGCTGCGCCGTCTCGACCTGCTCCCATTCCTCGGCCGGGATCTGGTCCATCCCCTCCATCGACCGCAACTCGTCCAGCGGGACCACGGCGAACAACGCCACGCTGCTCACGCAGCACACCGACCCCAGCAGCAGCAGCGACCCGCTCACCCACATCGCGATGGCCGCTCGGCGGTAGCCCCCTCCACCCGACGGTTCGGCCGGCGGCATGTACGGATACGACGGGGGAACGGGCGGTATCGAAGTCACGCCGCGATGATAACGCCGGGCCAAGCCCGGCGGCGAACGTCACACTTCGATCGGTTGGGTCGGCTAGCCGTGGTCGCGGCGGATCAGACCGGCACCTGCTCCCACAGCGACAGCAGGACCACCTGCGCCTCGGCCCCGAACGCCAGCACCAGCGTCAGCCCGAACGCCGCCCAGGACACCGACAGCACCCGTAGCCGCTTGCGGTCCATCCGGCACGCCAGCCACGTCAGCACCGGCCCGCCCACCAGCAGCAGCAACGCCGGGTAGAACGAGACCTGCTGCATCCACGCCCACAGCGCCTCGATCACACGCACCTTCGGCGGGTCCCACTGCGTCGTCACCGCCAGCGTCCCGAGCATCCCGACCTGCAGCACGATCACCGCGGCGGCCAGGGCCCAGGACATCCGCGGCTTGCGGGCGGGTTTCTTCTTGTCGTCTTTTTGGGGTTTGCGGGAGAACATGTTGGCAGTCAACGATTCGCCGGGCGGGCGGGCCAGCGAGATTCGCGTGTAACCGGGGCGGACCCGCACGCTCGGGGACGCTCTGTAGCGGCTGGGTCGGCGTTGCCGGCCGATCGGTCTGGGGGTCATTCGCGGCCCGCCGATGGTCGATATCAGCCGGAGGTCATCCGCCACGGGTGCACGCGCGATGAATCGATCCCCATCCAACCCGAAACTCGTCGGTATCTGGCGGAGGCTGCTGGACGAGGCGGCCGCGCAGAACGGCCCGGTCGAACTCGTGCCCGTCACCGAGCAGGGCCGAGAGCTGCCCCGCGTCCGTGCCCGGCTGCTGCGGTCGGGCCCGGACGGCACGCTCGTCGTCGAGATGCCCTCGGGCCAGCCCCAGGCCGAGGCGCTGCGCAAGGGTGTGGCCGTCGACGTGGTCGTCACCACCGACGCAACGCGGATGAAGGCCCGCTCGTCGGTGGCCGACCTGGGCCGGTTCAAGCTCAACGAGCAGACCCGCGTCCTGGCCGTCCGCCTCACCGCGGTGACCGGCGTCGCCTCGGCGCAGCGGCGGGCGTGCTACCGGCTGTCGACCGCGGGGCTGGGGCTGGCCGTGGAACTCACTTGCCCCGAGTGGCCCACGGGCTGGCCCGAAGACCAGGACCCGGTGCGGGCCCGGGCCGTGGACCTCAGCGACCGCGGCTTGGGGTTGACGGTGAAACTGCCGCTTGAGTGGGCGGAGAAGATGAAGTCCAGATTATTCGACGCGGCGATCTGGCTGCCGGGCGAGGCCGAGCCGCTCGAGGTGCCGGTGCGTGTGGTCCGCG
Organism: Planctomycetota bacterium; assembly: GCA_039819425.1. Taxonomy (GTDB): domain Bacteria; phylum Planctomycetota; class Phycisphaerae; order Phycisphaerales; family Phycisphaeraceae; genus Algisphaera. The sequence goes on along the minus strand of JBCBSA010000326.1, from coordinate 1,331 downwards.
CTTTCGAGAACCTGCAGAAGACCGTCACGCTCGGGCTGCAGTTCGAGTTCCCCACGCCGGTTCAGCAGCGGCGTGCCGAGCGCGTCATCCAGCAGTTCTCGGTCGAGCAGCAGCGTCGGCAACTCCGCCGCACCCGCGGCGCGGGGTGAAGGCGCGTCCGGCCGCGGCGGGGCGGCTATAAACCGCCGTGAAAGATCATCCCGCCCCCGCACTCTTGTGGTTCCGCCGACAGCTCCGTGTCCACGACCAGCCGCTGTTCGGACTCCCGCACGAGCCGACGCTCGGCGTGTGGGTGCTGGACCCCAACGAGCTCCTGGTTGACGACGAACTGGGGTTCCCGCGCTGCGGGGATCGGCGGCTGGCGTTCCTGTTGGAGTGTGTCGCCGAGCTGCGCCGACGGCTGCGGGGCCTGGGGTCGGAGTTGTTGGTCCGCGTCGGCGATCCCGCGGCGGTCCTGCCCGGGCTGATGAAAGAAACCGGAGCGGCGACACTGCGGGCCGTCGAAGAGCCCGGCACCGAAGAGCGGGCCACGCAGCGCAAGCTGCGGCGGGCGTTCGACGACGAGCCGGGGCTGGGGAGTTTCGACCTGCGGCCGGCCGAGTCGCTTTTGGAGATCGACGACCCGCGGGCCGCGGCCCGGGAGCTGCCCGAGGTCTTCAGCAAGTGGCGTCGGTCGGCGGAAAAGAAGCTCGATTTCGGCCGGCCCGTCCCTACACCGTCTCGATTGACGCCGTGGCCGGGCGACGTGGATCCCGGGGACCCCGGAGAGATACCGACGTTGGCTGACCTCGGACGCGCAGCACCCGAGCCCGACGACCGGGCGGTGCTGCGATTCGTCGGCGGCGAGTCGGCCGGGCTCGAACGCCTGCAGCGGTGGGTCTTCGCCGACGATCGCCTCCGGCGGTACAAGGAAACCCGCAACGGCCTGCTCGGCGAAGCCTACTCCTCCAAGTTCTCGCCCTGGCTCGCCACCGGCTGCCTGTCCGCCCGCCGCGTCGCCGCCAAGACGCTGCGTTACGAGGCCCAGCGCACCGCCAACGACTCGACGTACTGGCTGCGGTTCGAGTTGCTATGGCGTGAGTACTTCCGGCTGTACCTGTTCAAGCACGGGGCGAAGCTGTTCCGCGCCGCCGGGCCCGCCGGGCGGGACCTGGGCTGGTCGAACCCGGGCGGCCACTTCTGGGGGTGGCGTAACGGCGAGACGGGCGTGCCGTTCGTGGACGCGAACCAGGCCGAGCTCGCCGCCACGGGCTTCATGAGCAACCGCGGCCGGCAGAACGTCGCCAGCTTCCTGGCCAAGAACCTCGACGTCGACTGGCGGTGGGGCGCCC
>JBCBSA010000325.1:0-3510 GCA_039819425.1 Planctomycetota bacterium | reverse complement strand
ATGTGGCACCAGTGCCACATCTCCGGCATCGACCTGGTCCGCACCGACGACGACACCTTCCTCGTCCTCGAAGACAACCTCCGCTGCCCGTCGGGCGTCTCCTACGTCCTCGAAAACCGCCGCGTCCTCAAGCAGACCTTCCCCCGCGTCTTCGGCAGCCTCCCCATCCGCGCCGTCGACGACTACGGCGAACGCCTCCTCGCCACCCTCGCCCACCTCGCCCCCGAAGGCGTCGACCGCCCCCAGATCGTCGTCCTCACCCCCGGGATTTATAACTCCGCTTACTTTGAACATTCGTACCTGGCGCAACAGATGGGGGTGCCGCTCGTCGAGGGGACGGACCTCGTGGTCCACGACGGCTTCGTCAAGATGAAGACCACCCGCGGCCTCCGCCGCGTCGACGTGATCTACCGCCGCATCGACGACGCCTTCCTCGACCCCGTCACCTTCAACCCCGCCTCCGCCCTCGGCGTCCCCGGCATCATGGACGTCTACCGCGAGGGCCGGGTCGCCCTCGCCAACGCCCCCGGGGCCGGCATCGCCGACAACAAGGTCATCTACACCTTCGTCCCCGACATGATCCGCTACTACCTCGACCAGGACCCCATCCTGCCCAACGTCGAGACCTTCCTCTGCGCCCGCGAAACCGACCGCCAGCACGTCCTGGCGAACCTCGACAAGCTCGTCGTCAAGCCCGCCAACGAGGCCGGCGGCAAGGGCATCCTCGTCGGCCCCCACGCCACGTCCGCCCAGCGCGACGCGATGGCCGTGCAGATCAACGCCGACCCCGACAACTTCATCGCCCAGCCCACGCTGTCGCTCTCCCGCGTCCCCACCGTCGTCGACCAGGACCTCTGCGGCCGCCACGTCGACCTGCGCCCCTACATCCTCTACGGCCAAGATATCTACGTCCTCCCCGGCGGCCTCACCCGCGTTGCCCTCCGCGAAGGCTCCCTCGTCGTCAACTCCTCCCAGGGCGGCGGCACCAAGGACACCTGGGTCCTCGATCGCGACACCTGACCCGTCGGTGATCGACCCAAGGCACCTCTGAGGAAGACAGGAAACAAGGAATTGAATTCAAATGAAAACCACACCATTCACGGCCCTGGCCCTAGCCACTTAACACAAAATCTCTGACATCGGTTTTTGCCTTAGTTCCTGATTTCCTCCATTCCTGCTTTCCTTAGAAACTCTTTCAAGAGAACAACAATCCTTCTTTCACGCGTCGCCAACTCGATCTACTGGATGAGCCGCTACATCGAGCGTGCCGAGAACGTCGCCCGCTTCATCGACGTCAACCTCCAGCTCTCCCTCGACCAGTTCGCCACCGGCCGCAGCGACCCCTGGCAGCCCCTCGTCGCCGTCACCGGCGACGCCGAGGACTTCGAAGAGCGCTACGACGGCTACTCCCGCCGCAACGTCATGCGCTTCCTCACCCTCGACCGCGACAACCCCAACTCCATCGCCCGCTGCGTCGCCGCCGCCCGCGACAACGCCCGCACCGTCCGCGACATCATCACCTCCGAGATGTGGCAGCAGATCAACGCCCTCCACATCACCGTCACCCGCACCGGCAACGAAGCCATCCGCGAAGACCGACCCGTCGGCTTCTACCACGCCGTCAAGAACGGCACGCTCCTCTTCGACGCCACCACCCAGGCCACCATGTCCCACGGCCCCGCCTTCGACTTCCTCAAGCTCGGCCGCGCCCTCGAGCGCGCCGACAAAACCTCCCGCGTCCTCGACGTCAAGTACTTCCTCCTGCTCCCCGACCCCGCCGACGTCGGCTCCGCCATGGACGTCGTCCAGTGGGCCGCCCTGCTCCGCTGCGTCGGGGCCCTCGAGATGTACCGCCAGACCCACGGCGTCATCACCCCCGACCGCGTCGCCGGCTTCCTCATCCTCGACCGCGACTTCCCCCGCGCCATCGCCCACTGCCTCCTCGAAGCCGAGCACGCCCTCGCCCACGTCATCGGTCCCGACGACAACCCTTTCACCCAGAACGCCCAACGCAAGCTCGGCCGACTCCGCAGCCAGCTCCAGTTCGGCCAGATCACCGAGATCATCGAACGCGGCCTCCACGAAACCATCGACGACCTCCAGCGTCAGAACAACGACATCCACGACGCCATCAACCACGCCTTCTTCGAGTACACCCCCCCCGCCGACCTCCAGCCCCACCCCCACGCCTACACCCACCCCGACACCCCCCCGAATCAACTCCAGGACCAACGCCAGAGTTGACCCCAGCGGGTCCCGGACACCGGACCATCCGACCGACAAAAAACGCCGAGGCTTCGGCCTCGGCGTCGTGGGTGTCCGTGGTCGCCCGCGGGCTCACGCCGCCGAGGCCCGGCGTCGGTAGGGAAACGCGAGCCCCACGCCCAGCCCCAAGGCCGCGATCGACGGCTCGGGCACCGCCGAGACCGCCGTGGGGTCCCAGTATTCGTGCTTAACCCAATCGACCTCCAGCAGCCCGTTGGTCGAAGCGCCCAGCGCCCCGTAGCCCCCGGTCGGCGGGTTGCCCGCCCACCGGTTGAGCCACACCTCGCTGGTCAGCAGCATGTATTGATCGATGTTGGACACGACCGCGTCGCCCAGGTTGGTCGGGCTGGTCACGTCCACGTCGTTCGTCCGCCAGACCTCCTGACCGTCGACGAAAAACACGTAGCGGCCGCCCCACCACTCGACCGCATACGTGTGCCAGCGCGACATGTCCGACACCGTGTGGTCGATGTGGGCGTTCTGATGCCCCCAATAATCGGGCTTGTTCTGGTTGGCTCCGGTGCGGTTGGCGTAGCCGTTCCAGTGCAACGCGCTGTGCATGATGTCGTCGACCGGCCGGCCCCGGTTGTCGACCGCCCGGTGCTCGACCACGTCGACCTCGACCCCGTCACGCTTGGGGTCCTGAACCCAGTTGCCGCTCGCGTTCTGCGACACCGATCGGGAGGTCAGCCAAAACGCCGACCACATCCCCGGCTGCGAGTTGAAGCGCATCTTGGCGCTGAACCGCCCGCGGCGGAACTCCTCACGCGACCGGATGCGGCCGGTCTTGTGCTCGGCCTGGCCGGTCTGCGGGTCGATGTTGGTCCCCGTGTAGGTCCGGATCGAGAGGATGCCGTTCTGGACGCTCACCGCGTCGGCCACGTTGCGGGCGTCGCGGAAGCTGGGGTTGGCCTGGGCCGCCGTGGTGCTGGCCCATCCCCGGGTGATGTCCTCTTCGCCGTCGGTCCGGTCGTAGGCCCATTTGTTCAGGTTCAGTCCGTTGGTACCACCGAAGCCGTCCCAGAAATCGGTCACCCACTCCGCCTCCGCGGCCGGGACGACCGCGGCGACTACGGCGACCCACACCGACCGGACCACGGCCGAATTCAAACGCTGCATACAAAACTCCTTGTGTCAGAATCGAGAAGACGAGGCGAGAAAATGAAACAACCACATTTTTGACAGTTTTTATGTAATAATATTTCTGTCTTCCGCCGCGAAACCGTGCCAAGTTGCGAAGCGGTT
>JBCBSA010000324.1:0-3539 GCA_039819425.1 Planctomycetota bacterium | reverse complement strand
GCCCAGAACCGACGCACCACCGTCCCGGTCCTCCGCGACATCGTCCGCCGCTGGCTCATCTCCGAGCAGTACCGCCAGGTCGTCACCGGCACCCAGTACCGCGACCCCGGGGGCGGCTCCCTGTCGCTGGCCGTCAGCCGCCTCGAAAACCTCATGCGCTCCGTACAGGAGCTCCAGCAGTTCGGCGGCCAACTGCCTCCCCAGCTCCAACAACGCCTCCTCGACCTCGCCATCCTCCAAGCCAACGGCTCACGCCGGCTCAGCGCCCCGATGCTGCGCAGCTTCCTCAACGACAACTTCTCGACCGTCGAGGGCCGCGTCGTCCTCGTCCGCCCCGACGTCGAGGCCGCGCCCGAACCCGACGAGGCCACGCTGACCGAGGTGTTTGAGACCTACAAAGACCGTTTACCCGGCGCCGCCCTCAACGGAGACGCGGACGCGGACGGGCCGGCGTTCTCCTTCGGCTACCGCTACCCCGACCGGGTGAAGCTCGACTACGTCCGCATCCCGATGCTCCGGGTGCGTGAAGCGGTCGAGATCGAGTACGTCGACATCCTCGAGGCGTACCAAGCGAACCCCTCCCGCTTCGCCGACGAAGGCGGCAACGCCCCCGCGGCCCCCACCGCCGAGGCGGCGCAGACGCTGCGGGACGAGCTGACCGACGCCGAGGCCGAGCGCCTCGCCCAACGCATCGTCGCCAAGGTGCAGGGCCTGCTCGCCGAGGGCGTCCGCGGGTTCGACACCGGCGACGGCTACGTCGCGCTGCCCGACGACTACCGGCCCACGCCGTGGCTGGAGATCGTCGAAGCCGTCCGCGCCGAGCGCGGCGTGCAGCTCGACATCCTGGGCGACCCCACCGAGTGGCTCGCCCTCGAAGACCTGATCGACCTCGAGGGCATCGGCTTCTCCGCCCTCGGCGACACCGGCCGGATCAGCTTCCCGCAGTACGTCGCGGCCACCCGCCGACTCGCCGAGGACCCCGACCTCGTGCCCCGCAGCATCCGCTCCGAGGTCGGCGTCGCCAGCAAGCCGCTGCGCGGCATCGACGGGTTCTACTTCTTCCGCCTCGCCGACGCCCAGGCGAACCACCCCCCCGCGTCGCTCGACGAGGTCCGCGAGCGGGTCGTCGCCGACGCCAAGACGATCGCCGCGTTCGAGCGGCTGGCCGAGGGGGCCGAGTCGTGGCACCAGATGGCCGTGGCCGCGGGCCTCGACGCCGTCGCCGAAGCGGCGAGTTCCGGCAGCGCGGCACAGGCGGCGGTCAACCCGACGGGCCCGTTCCAGAAAGTCGCCGACGCCACCGGCAACCCGCCCAGCGTCCTCGGCGTGGGCACAAGCCGCCCCTTCGTCGACGCCGCGTTCGCCCTGGCCGAAGCCCTGGACGGCCCCGCTGTCGACGTGTCCGGGCTGCCGCGCGACCGCCGCGTGGCCGTCACCCCGCTGCCCGCGGCCGACGGCGGCCCGGCCCTGGGCGTCTTCGTCCTCGACGGCTTCGCGCCGCTGACCCGCTCGGGCTACACCCGGGCCGTTGCCGGCGGCGCCGCGAGCACCGTCAACAGCGCGTTGACCGCCCCGGACATGTCGAACCCCATGTCCCTCGAAGCCGTCGCCGCCCGCGTCGGGTTCGACCTCGAGGCGTACGAGAACTGAGGCGTTAATTTCGAGGCCGAAGCAAACCAGCGCCCGGTACCACTCGCCTACATCCATCAACGTAGAAACAGCAGCCACAAGTTGGTTGCAAATGTCCCAACGACATAAACAGCCGGAAAGAGCCATACGAGTATCTGTTTAGGCCACCCCTTTCTTCGCACCGTAGCGATGACCGCATAGCCAAGACCGATCAATATGCCTAGCTGCATCGTCGCGAGCAAAGGCAGCTTCAAAAATACAAGCAAGCCCAAAGGCACGAGGGCAACCAGAATGAATTCGGCACCGGGCGGAATGGAGTCAGGCGGAATAAACACGATGGATGTCTTGAAAAGTGTACGGAAAACTGATTTTCTGGTGGGGTGGGCTTCCAGCCTGCCCCACCAAAAGACTTTTCGTACACGTTCTTAATCGGCGAAACCCACGGGTGCGGTGACGCCGTGTGGCCATCGCTTCGCTTGACCACGGCATCATCGATCTGACTGAACACAAGCCAAAGTCACGCTTAGCGGGTGACGCGCAGCGTCCCGCGCCCCCGGTACATCGCCCCGCAGCAGCCCCCTCCGGAAAGGGCGGCTCCGCCGCACCCGCTAAACGTTGAACCGGGGCGATCCCAATCGATCCCGATCAACCCACCGCTTCGCGCTCGGCTTGCACGGGGGTGCGGCCGACGCTGAGGTAGGTGAAGCCTTCGTCGCGGAGAAGCTGGGGGTTGTAGAGGTTGCGGCCGTCGAAGACGACCGGGGCGGCCATGAGCGAGCGGACCTTGGCGAAGTCGGGCTGCTTGAACTCGGGCCAATCGGTGCAGATGACCAGGGCGTCGGCCTGGGCGAGGGTGTCGTAGAGGTCGTCGTGGTAGCCGATCGTGTCGCCGAGCTCGATCTGGGTGGTCTCGTGGGCGACCGGGTCGTGGGCCTCGACGGTGGCACCGGCGTCGACGAGCTTCTTGGCGATGGTCAGCGCGGGGGCTTCCCGGACGTCGTCGGTGCCGGGCTTGAAGGCCAGGCCCCACATGGCGATCTTCTTGCCGGCGAGATTTTCCTCACCGCCGAAGTGCTGGGTGATCTTGTCGTAGAAGTTCAGGCGCTGCTGCTGGTTGACGTCGTGGACGGCCTTGAGCAGCGGGGTGGGCGTGTCGGACTCGAGGCCCATGCTGACGCAGGCGAGGGTGTCCTTGGGGAAGCAGGAGCCGCCGTAGCCGAGGCCGGGGTAGAGGAACTTGTTGCCGATGCGCTGGTCGGCGGTCATGCCGCGCCAGACCTCGTCGACGTTGGAGCCGTAGGCTTCGCAGAGGTTGGCGATCTCGTTGATGAAGGAGATCTTGGTGGCGAGCATGGCGTTGGCGGCGTACTTGACCATCTCGGCGGAGGGGACGTCCATGACGTAGATGGGGTGGCCGTTGCGGACGAAGGGCTCGTAGAGCTTGCGCATGCGTCCGCCGGTGCCCTCGTCGTTGACGCCGACGACGACGCGGTCGGGCTTGTTGAAGTCGTTGATCGCGGCGCCCTCTTTAAGGAACTCGGGGTTCGAGGCCATGAAGAAAGGCTTGTCGGTTTCGGCGGCGATAGCTTGGCGGACTTTTTCGTTGGTGCCGACGGGGACGGTGGACTTGACGACGACGATCTTGCCGCGGCGTTCGTCGAGCTCGCCGCCGGTGGCACCGGGGGCGGCCTCGATGGCCTTGCCGATGTCGGACGCGGCGGCGAGGACGTACTTGAGGTCGGCGTGGCCCATGGCGTCGGACGGGGTGCCGACGCAGATGAAGATCATCTCGGCGTTGGTGTAGGCCTCGGCCTTGTCGGTGGTGAAGTGGAGGCGGCCGGCCTTGTGGTTGCGTTCGATCAGCTCGTCGAGGCCGGGCTCGTAGATCGGCGAGATCCCCTGGTGCAGTT
>JBCBSA010000323.1:0-3543 GCA_039819425.1 Planctomycetota bacterium | reverse complement strand
CGGGCTTGGCTCGGCCGTTCGCCTCAGCGAGGATTTGTTCGCGTTCGATCTCGTCGGCGGCCCAGTGGGTCTCCTTGCCGACGTCGATGCGGAACAGCGGGGGGACGGCGATGAAGAGCCGTTCGTCGTCGATGAGCGCACGGAGGTGGCGGTAGAAGAACGTGAGCAGAAGTGTGGTGATGTGGTGGCCGTCGGAGTCGGCGTCGGCGAGGAGGATGATGCGCTGGTAGCGGAGCTTGCTCGGGTCGAACGCGGGACCGATGCCGCAGCCCATCGCGGTGACGAGGTCGGAAAGTTCTTTGTTGTCGAGGACTTTTTTGAGGTTGGCGGTCTCGGTGTTGAGCACCTTGCCGCGGAGGGGGAGGATGGCTTGATGCGAGCGGTCGCGTCCCTGTTTGGCGCTGCCGCCGGCGGAGTCGCCCTCGACGATGAAGAGCTCGGAGTCGCTTCGGCCCGAGGACGAACAGTCGCTGAGCTTGCCGGGGAGGGTGAGGCGGTTGGTCGCGGACTTGCGGGAGACCGAGGCGGAGGCGGCGCGGCTGGCGGCGCGAGCCCGGCTGGCGGCGATGATACGGACAACGATCTGCTCGGCGACGGAGGCGTTGGAGTTAAGCCACTGCTCGAGGGCGGGACGCAGCACGCCGTCGACGACGGACTGGACCTCGGGGTTGTTGAGGCGGTCCTTGGTCTGGCCCTGGAACTGGGGGTCGGCGATGAAGACGGACAGCAGCGCGACGAGGCCCTCGCGGATGTCTTCGTGAGTGATCTTGACGCCGCGGGGGGTGAGCTTGTGGGTCTCGATGTAGTTGCGGACGGCCTTGGTCAGGCCGGCGCGGAGGCCGTTCTCGTGGGAGCCGCCCGAGGCGGTGGTGATGCCGTTGACGTAAGAGCGGACGTGCTCGTCGGTGGACTCGGTCCACTGCAAAACCAATTCGATCCGCTCACCGTTTTCTTTCTCGCAGCGGAAGGAGGTTCCGTGGATCGGGCGGGCGTTGCGCTCTTTGAGGACTTGTTGGAGGTAGTCGCCGAGGCCGTCTTCGTGGTGGTAGGTGTGACGTTGGTTTTGGGTTTCGTCAATAAAATGGACGCGGACGCCGCGGTGGAGGAAGCTGACGGTTTCGAGGCGGGCGCGGAGGGTGTCGGGGTTGAAGTTCGTCTTAGGGAAGACGGTGGGGTCGGCGGTGAAGGTGATGGCGGTGCCGGTGCCGCGGGCGGTGCCCTTGCGCTTGAGGAGCTTGCTGGTGGGTTTGCCCTTGGCGAACTCCATCTTGTATTCGGCGCCGTTGCGTTTGACGACGGCGGTGAGTTTTTTGGAGAGGGCGTTGACGACGGAGGCGCCGACGCCGTGGAGGCCGCCGGAGGTCTTGTAGTTGCCCTGGCCGTCGTTCTGGAACTTGCCGCCGGCGTGGAGTTCGGTGAGGACGAGTTCGAGGCCGGTCTTGCCGGTCTTCTTGTTCTTGTCGACGGGGATGCCGCGGCCGTTGTCGGCGACGGAGACGGTGTCGCCGGCTTTGTGGAGGGTGAGGGTGATCTCGCTGGCGTGGCCGTTCATGGCCTCGTCGACGGCGTTGTCGAGGACCTCCCAGGCGAGGTGGTGGAGCCCGGCAGAGCTGACCCCACCGATGTACATACCGGGCCGTTTGCGTACGGCTTCGAGACCGCGGAGGACGTCGAGTTCGTTGGCGGAGTAGGTCATAAAAGACAATTAATAAGGAACGCAGGAAAGAAGGAAAACAGGAAAAACAGATTTAGATTTATTCTTCACTTCCTGTCTTCCTGGGTTCCTTAGAAATTCTTTGAAGGATTTCAGTTTTCCAGCGTGGGAGGAGGGGGAACGTCGTCGGGGACGATGCGGGCGATCTTGCCGTTTTTTTGGAGTTCGGTACCGCGGCCGCCGCGGCCGGTGGTGCGGTACTTGACGGTGCTGATGGTTTTTTTGGCGCCGCGGTTGGTTTCGACGTTGAGGAGGTCGCGGTCGCCGACGCTGGGTTTAAAGCCCAGGAGGCGGTCGTCGGGGGCGAGCTTGAGGAGTTGGACGCCCTTGCCGGGGCCGGAGAGGTAGTTGACCTCGTCGGCGGGGCAGACCATGGCGCGGCAGTTTTCGCTGACGGCGAGGACGGTTTCGCTGCCGTGGACGGGGGCGAAACCGACGACGGCCTGACCCTTAGCGGGGCGGGCGAAGCGGCGGCCGCCGCGGGTCGAAGGTTCGGCGAAGGGGGCGAGGCCGAAGCGCAGGGCGTAGCCGTCGGAGGTGGCGGCGAGGCCGTGGAGCATGGGGCAGTCGTCGGGCTTCTTGGGGTCCTCGGTGATCTCACCTTCCAGAGCGCGGGGGTCGAAGGACATGGCGTTGACGATGGTTTCGCCGTCTTTGAGTTTGAAGAGTTTCTGGATGGGTTCGCCGTAGCCGGTGGCGGCGGGGACGTCGACGAAGCGGGCGGTGTAGCAGGCGCCGAGGCTGGAGAAGAAGCCGACGGTCGCGCGGGTGGAGCCGGCGACGCAGGCGAGGACGCGGTCGCCCTCGCGGATGCGGGACTTGTTGGGTTCTTTGATCTCGCGTTGGCGTTTGACCCAGCCGTCGGCGGTGACCAGGACGTGGCAGTCCTCCTCGACGATGTAGTCCTCGGCGGCGAACTCGGGCTCGTCGGCGACGGCCTGGACGAGGGTGCGTCGCTTGGCGGCTTCGGTCTTGCCGTGGTCGTTGAGGATGGCGTTGAGCTCGTCGCGGACGATGCCCCAGCGGCCGGAGGTGGTGGTGTCGCTGGCGTCGTCGCGGAGGAGCTTGCGGATGGCGCGGGCGCGTTTTTGCTTATCTTTCAGCTCGTCGGTGACGAGGTTGATCTCGAGCTTGGCGAGGCGGTAGAGCTTGAGTTCGAGGATCGCGTCGGTCTGCTCGGCGTCCAACTGGCTGAACCGCTTCATGATCTTGGTCGCGGCGTCGGCCTTGCCGTCGGAGGCGCGGATGATCTTGATGATCTCGTCGAGGGCGTCGAAGATGAGGGCGAAGCCCTCGAGGATGTGGATGCGCTTTTCGAGGCCGGCGAGCTCGTTTTCCAGGCGGCGGGTAACGACGTCGAGGCGGAAGTGGAGAAAGTGCCAGAGGATTTCGCGGAGGCCGAGCTTGGCGGGGGCGGCGACCTCGGGGTTCTCAGTGGGGACGAGGGCGGTGAGATTGACGCTGAAATTGGTCTGGAGCTGGGTGTGCTTGTGGAGGTACGCGAGGACCTTGGTTTCGTCGGCGTCTTTTTTGAGTTCGAGCTCGATGTGGACGTCGTCGGTTGATAAATCCTTGACATCCAAAAGAAGGGGCATCTTGCGGTCGAGGACGATCTGGGCGATCTGCTCGACGAGGTTGGCTTTGATGACACCGTAGGGGATGCTGGTGATTTTCAGGATTTTCGAGGCGCGGGTGCCGCCTTTTCCGGGGGCGGTGATGCCGCGGAGGCGGACGGTGCCGCCGCCGGTTTTATAGATCTCGCGGAGTTCTTCGCGGGAGTTGATGATCTGACCGGCGGTGGGGAAATCGGGGCCCTGGACGGCGTCGTT
>JBCBSA010000322.1:0-3545 GCA_039819425.1 Planctomycetota bacterium | reverse complement strand
GTCGTGATAAATCGTGCTTAACAACGGGCCGTGGAGATTCGCGCCCCGCAGCGGCGGCGTGCTGTCTTCGGGGACCGACGGATCGACGCGGTGCAGGTCGGGGTCGACGATCGGCGACATGCCGTCGTAGTCGGTCTCGATGAGGGTACGCAGGGCCCAGTAGCGGCTGGCGAAGAGGTCGAAGCCGATGGAGTTGTCCATGTGTTCGTTAGCGACGATGTCGGTGCCGAAGAGGACGCGGCCGGGGTTGCGTCGGCAGAACTCCCGGAATTGGTCGGGGTGTTTGGAAAGTTCGCGGATCTGCCACTTTGCGGCGGAGGTGTCGACGACGTAGTTGGGGTGGCGGTCGAGGAAGGCCTGGAGCCAGTCGAGGTCTTCGGGGTAGCCGCCCATGTGGGCCCCGATCCACGTGACGTCGCGGTACTCCTCGAGGGCTTCTTCGAGCGGCTCGAATTGCTCGAGCTTCGTGCCGTAGCGCTCGGCGTCGGTGTAGACGGTCTGGAACCAGGTGTCGGGGTCGCCGACGTGGGTCATAAACACGCGGTAGCCCAGGTCGTAGGCGAGCTTCATGCCTTGTTTACGGATCGGTGAGCCGAGGCGCATCGCGTCGGTGGCGCCCGGGTCGGGTGAGGTGTCGCCGACGTCGAGGCCACGCGGGGCGCACCAGAACTTGATGATCGGGCTGTCGAACTCGCGGCGGAAGCTCTCGATGTCCTTGAGCCACTGCGTGGTGAACGTGCCCATCTTGTCGCGTTTGAGGTAGTCGGGGACGCAGATGAACTTGATGCGGTCGCCGAAGTCGGGGAAAAGCCGGCGGGCGTTGTCCAGGCCGGTCATGGTGTAGGTGCGTTCGACGCCGAAGAGGTCGCAGACTTCGAGGTATTGCGTCGCGGCGCGGGGGGTGCCGACGTGGGTGTGGACGTCGATGATCGGGCCGCGGTAGGCGAAGGTCTCGGCCAGGGCGCGGTAATCGAGGCCGAGCGTGTTCGCGGGGTCGAGCGGTGCGGGGGGATCGGCGGGGGGGCTGCTCATGGGACGGCATCGTAGCCCCGGCGGCCCGCCGTTATCATGGCCCCCGCAAGAAGCGACCCCTCGACCGCCGCACGGAGCGCCCGTCATCTCGCCCGAAAAGTTCAATCTCGACGAAGAGCTCGGCCTCAACAAGAAGAAATCCAAGCGGCCCGCCCTCGACGCCATCAAGCCCAAGCCCGGCCAGCGTAAGCCCGCCCCCGGCGAGCAGTCGCGGACGACCGACCAACGCCTCCGCGCCCACCGCGTCGACCTCGTCGCCATCGACCTCGACGGCACGCTGCTGACCAGCGACAAGCGGCTGTCGGTCAAGGCCATCGAGGCCGTCACCGAGGTCCGCCGCCGCGGGATCAAGGTCGTCCTCGCCAGCGCCCGGCCCCCGCGCACCGTCCGCGAGATCTACGACCACCTCAAGCTCAACACCCACCAGATCAACTACAACGGCGCCCTCGTCCAGCACCCCGACCACGCCCAGCCGCTGATGCACCAGCCGCTGTCGCCCGACCTCGCCTACGCGATCTGCACCGTCGCCCGCAAGACCGACAACCGCTGCATCATCGCCCTCGAGATCCTCGACAAGTGGTACACCGACAAGCACGACCCCACGCTCGAGACCGAGACCAGCAAGAAGTTCAAGCCCGACTACGTCGGCCCGCTGCTCGAGCCGCTCAAGCAGCCGATCACCAAGCTCCTGGTCATGGCCCCCCCCGACCGCATGGCGATCATCCGCAAGGTGCTGGTCGAACGGTATAAGTCGGCCGCGACATTGGTTGTTGCCGAAGACCACCTGACGCAGATCTCGCACTACGAGGCGGACAAAGGGCGGGCGCTGGTCCGCTTGTGCGAGAAGTACGGGGTCGACCCGGCTCACACAATGGCGATCGGCGACGGGCCCAACGACGTGGGCATGATCCGCACCGCGGGCGTCGGCGTGGCGATGGGCAACGCGTTCGACGAGGTCAAGGCCGTGGCCGACGTCGTCGCCCCGACCAACGATCGGGACGGGGTGGCGCACACGCTGTGGAAGTATGTCGCTTGACCGGCCGTTTTCGATAAAAACAAAAGCCGCCGACATCAGGACGACGCCGGCGACCGGAGGAGGGATGAGTCGTGTCGAGCCGTGAGGCTTACTTGACTTCGATCTTGCGGGGCTTGCTTTCTTCCCGCTTGTCGAGCTTGAGCGTGAGCACGCCGTCGGCCAGGTGGGCGTCGACGTGATTGGTGTCGTAGGCGGTCGGCAGCGAGAAGCGGCGGGCCAGATGGGTGTACCGGCGTTCCTGCAGGTGCGTCCGACCCGATTCCTTGTCGCCGACGGCTTGACGCTCAGCTTCGATCGAGAGGACGCCCTGCTCGACGCTGACGTCGATCTGGTCCTTGCTGAACCCCGGCAGGTCCGCGACCACGACGAGTTGGTCGTCCTGCTCGCGGATATCGACGGAGAAGCTCGCGGTGCCGACGCCTTCTTCGACTTGATCCCAGGCCCGGCTCACGGCCCGGTCAAACTCACGCAACGCGGCAAACGGGTTGTCAAACGTACGGCGGATGGTGGGAAGCATGGTGGGGTCTCCTAACTTGCATACGCCCGGCAGAGGGTGAGGGTTGGATGCGAGGGTCGTGTCCTTCCTCGGTCGGTGCCGCCGGGCATCGCATCGACGCTCTATCTACTACAAGCGAGATGCCAGTCAATATTTCAATAAAACATTGATATCAAACGATTTGCTTTCGTTGTGATTTACCGGAAAACTGCCGTTCTGGCAGTTTTGCCCCCGTCTGGCGTCATCTCGGCTTTGCGTGACCGCCGCGGGCGACCCACAATGCGGGACTCATGCCGATCCGCGCCGCCATCGTCGGACCCACGGGCCTCACTGGGCTATACCTGGTGAAGCTGTTGGCCCGCCACCCCGAAGCCGAGCTGACCTACCTGGCCAGCCGTCGGCCCGCGGACGAACTGCCCGACCTCCGCGACGAGTTCCCCGAACTGCTCGGTGTACTCGACGACGACGTGGCCCAGTGCCGGTCGATCGACCCGGCCCGGATCGCCGAGGCCGCGGACGTGGTGTTCCTGGGGCTGCCCCACAAGGCGGCGATGGCCGCCGTGCCGGGCCTGCTCGACGCCGGGCTGCGGGTGATCGACCTCTCGGCCGACTACCGCCTCGACGACGCCGACCTCTACGAGTCGGTCTACGCCACGCCGCACACCGACCGGCCGAACCTCTCCCACGCGGTCTACGGCCTGCCCGAACTCTTCCGCAACCAACTCCCGGGCGCCCGCCTCGTCGCCAACCCCGGCTGCTACCCCACGGCCGCGGCGCTCGGCATCGCGCCGCTGTTGTCGCACAGCCTCGTCAAGCCCGACGGCATCACCATCTACGCCGCCAGCGGCACCAGCGGCGCCGGCCGCGCCGCCAAGCCCGCCACCAGCTTCCTCTCGGTCAACGAAGCTTTCGGCCCCTACGGCACCATCGGCGGCCACCGCCACCAGCCCGAGATCGCCCAGACCCTGACCCGCGTCGCCG
>JBCBSA010000321.1:0-3555 GCA_039819425.1 Planctomycetota bacterium | reverse complement strand
CGGGGGCGGGTGCGGGCGCGGGAGCGGTTCGGGCTGGAGCGTTTCGCGGCGGCGCACCGCGACCTGTACGATCGTGTGCTGCGGGACTGACCCCGCGGG
The DNA here is from genome assembly GCA_039819425.1 of Planctomycetota bacterium. Classification (GTDB taxonomy): domain Bacteria; phylum Planctomycetota; class Phycisphaerae; order Phycisphaerales; family Phycisphaeraceae; genus Algisphaera. The sequence goes on along the minus strand of JBCBSA010000321.1, from coordinate 3,456 downwards.
GAGTTGCCTGCGACGATGCGTTTTCCCTTGCTCCGCCTGCTCCGCGACCTGTTGAAGGAGGTGCTGCGTCGGCAGCGCGTCGGGGCGTCGTGCTACCTCGGCGACGGCGTGGTGCTGACGCGGGTGCGGGGGTTCAAGATGGTGTGCCCGGGGGACGACCTGGGGCTGACGCCGCACCTGGTGCTGGACGGGGGGTGGGAGCTGGCGACGACGCGGGTGCTGGAGCGGTGCGTGCGGCGGGGGATGACGGTGTTGGATATCGGGGCGAACATCGGGTACTTCACGCTGACGGCGGCGCGGTCGGTGGGGCCCGGGGGGCGGGTGATCGCGTTCGAGCCCGAGCCGAGGAACCTGTATTTTCTGCGTCACAACGTGGCGCTCAACGGTTTGACGTGGGTGGACGTGGTGGGCCGGGGGCTGTGGAACGAGGCGGGGACGCGGACGATGCGCAAGACGCCGGGGTCGTCGGGCGGGCACACGGTGGTGAACGTGGACCCGGCGAGCTTGAGCGACGAGGAGCGGGTGGAGGTGGCGGTGACGACGCTGGACACGTATCTGGCAGAGAGCCGGGGCGGGGACCTGGGGGTGGACGTGATCAAGATGGATGCGGAGGGGGCGGAGCCGTTCATTTGGGAGGGGATGACGCGGACGCTGGCGGCGAACCCGAGGTTGACGGTGTTGATGGAGTTCGGGCCGGACTTTCTGCGGGGGGCGGGGCGGGATGTCCGGGAGTACCTGGAGGGGATCGAGGCGATGGGGTTCTCGATCGGGCTGATCGATCACGATTTTCGGGTCAAGCCGTTGGAACTGGATCGGCTGGAGGCGTGGATCGCGGCGCGGGCGTGGCCGCAGATGTTGTTGTTGGAGCGGGGGTGAGGGGAGGTGGGGGCGGCGTGGCCGACGGGCGGCGGGACGCTGCGCGTCGCCCGCTAAACAGGGGGTTTGGGGGTACGCTCAGGGGGATGCCGTGGACGCTGCCGCGCCGAGTCGAGTACGCCCGTGACCTGCTGGCGGTCCTGGTGCTGAAGGAGCTGCGGGTCCGGTACAAGCGGACGGTGCTGGGGTACGCGTGGTCGCTGCTGCAGCCGTTGGCGTTCGCGGCGGTGTTTTATGTGGTGTTCAAGTCGTTCATCCGGATCGACACGGGGGACGTGGACTACACGCTGTTTCTCGTGTGCGGGCTGTTCGCGTGGCAGTGGTTTGCCAACGGGGTGACGACGGCGCCGTTGGCGCTCGTCGGCAACGGGCCGTTGATCGCGAAGGTGGCGTTCCCGCGGGTGTTCGCGGTGCTGAGTGGGTTCGTGAACGACGCGGTGCACTACCTGCTGGCGCTGCCGGTGGTGCTGGGGGCGGTGTTCGCGTTCGGCTACCCGCCGCGGTGGGGGTGGCTGTGGGGGGTCCCGGTGTTGCTGGTGGTGCAGGGCGGGCTGGTGCTGGGGCTGGCCCTGGGGGTGTCGGCGTTGAATTTGTTTCTGCGGGACCTGGAACGGCTGACGGGGATCGGGGTGTTGATGCTGTTTTATCTGACGCCGGTGGTGTACCCGGTGTCGTACGTGCCGGCGGGTTTCGGGTGGTGGCTGCACGCGAACCCGATGGCGGGGCTGGTGATCAACTGGCGGAGCGTCCTGCTGGGCGAGGCGGTGGACGGGTCGATGCTGGCGGCGTCGGCGGGGTGGGCGGCGGCGGCGTTGGCGGCGGGCGGGCTGGTGTTTGCGCGGCTGCGGGACCGGTTCGCGGAGGCGTTGTGAGGCAGGGTGATCGGTGAGTGATGCGTGACGAGGTGTTGATCGAGTTCGAGGCGGTGACGAAGGTGTTCCCGCGGGCCCGGGCGGGGAGCGTGAAGGACCGGCTGCTGCGGCCGCGGAGCGGGCCGACGCGGGAAGAGACGGTGGCGCTGCGGGGGCTCGATCTGGAGCTGCGGCGGGGCGAGGCGTTGGCGGTGGTGGGGCGGAACGGGTCGGGCAAGAGCACGACGCTGGCGTTGGCGGCGGGGGTGATCCGGCCGACGTCGGGGGCGGTGACGATCCGGGCGCGGGTGAGCCCGCTGTTGGCGCTGGGGGCGGGGGTGCACCCGGACCTGACGGGGCGGGAGAACGTCGAGCTCAACGGGGTGCTGCTGGGGATGACGCGGCGGGAGGTGCGGCGGCGGTTCGGCGCGATCCACGACTTCTCCGAGCTGGGCGGGTTCATCGACGAGCCGGTGCGGCATTACTCGTCGGGGATGCTGGCGCGGCTGGGGTTTTCGGTGGCGACGCACCTGAACCCGGAGGTGCTGATCGTGGACGAGGTGCTGGCGGTCGGGGACGCGGCGTTCGCGCAGAAGTGCGACGAGCGGATCGCGCGGCAGCGGGCCGAGGGGCTGACCCTGCTGTACGTCAGCCACGACGTGGAGGCGGTGGTGCGGCTGTGCGACCGGGCGGTGTACCTGCGGGCCGGCGAGGCGGCGGCGGCGGGGGACGCGGCGGCGGTGTGCAAGCGGTACTATTCGGATCAGGGGTTGTCGCTTTGAGGGGTTGGCGAGGTTCCTGGGCGGCGGAAACCCGCGTCTGGGAGACGTGGGCGTCTCGCCGAGACGGTCGATGAGTCATGCGTGTCTTGCTGGACGGGTACAACCTCGGGCTGGAGCGGGGGACGGGAGTGGCGACGTATGCGCTGGGTCTGAGCCGGCTGCTGCGGGACGCGGGCCACGGGGTCGAGGTGCTGTACGGCCGGGCGGTGCAGCGCAGCGCCGACCCGCTGCAGCGGCAGGTGGAGTTTTTCGACCGCGAAGGAGACCCGCCGCATCGTTCGCGGGTGGCGCGGTGGAGGCGTGGCCTGCGCGGGGTGTGGCGGGCCGCGGCGTGGCGGCGGGCCCGGCCGCAGTGGGTGCCGATCGACGGCGCGGTGGTGACGGACCCGCTGCGCGGCCGGCTCCCGGAGGCCGACCGGCTGTGGAACCACCCCGAGGTGTTCGACGCGGCGCGGCTGCGCCACCGGCTGACGGGCGGGTTCTTCACGGTGAGCAACGCCGAGATCGGCGCCGACGTGGCGCACTGGACGTACCCGCTGCCGCTGCGTCTGGAGGGGGCGGCGAACGTGTACACGGTGCACGACCTGGTGCCGCTGCGGATGCCCTACGCCACGCTGGACCGCAAGGCGACGCACCTGCGGATGCTGCGGCAGATCGTGCGGGACGCCGACCTGATCGTGACGGTGTCCGAGGCGTCGCGGCGCGACCTGATCGAGCTGCTGGGCGTCGACGAGGCGCGGGTGGTCAACACGTACCAGCCGACGACGCTGCCCGAAGCGCTGCTGGACACGAGCGAGGACGAGCTGGCCGCGGCGCTGCGGGGCGTGTTCGGGCTGGAGCGGGGGGAGTACCTGCTGGCTTACGGGGCGGTCGAGCCGAAGAAGAACTTCGGCCGGCTGATCGAGGCGTACCTGGGGTCGTCGGTGACGATGCCGTTGGTGATCGCG
>JBCBSA010000320.1:0-3563 GCA_039819425.1 Planctomycetota bacterium | reverse complement strand
CCCCCGGAAGATCACTGAGCAGCCAGGCGCGGCCGTCGCACCGGATCAGCCCCGACCCCCCCACCGCCGACTGCACCGACGCCGCCAGCGTCGGCAGCACCAGCCCGAGCACCAGCCCCACCGCCGCCCCCGCGACCGCGCCGCCCATCAGGAACCGCCGTCCCCCAGGGGTCATCTCCGACCACCACAGCCGGACCTCCTCGACCTGCTGCCGCCACACCGCCTGCAGGTCGCCGACGAACCGGTCCCGGTCGAAGAGGGCGGTGGTTTCCGTCGCCCCGATATCAGCCTCATCGGGGACGGCAGATCCCAGCGGCCGGCGGATCGGGTCCACCTGCGACCGCAGCGCTTCGGCCACCGGGTCGGACTCGCCGAACCCCAGCGCCTCCTCCGCCACGTCCTGCGTGTTCTGCACCGCCGAGACCGTCGGCACGTTGTTCTGCCACACCATCGTCGTTAGGGGAACCACAAGCCCCAGCAGCACCGCCGCCGTCCCCGCCATCCAGAACCGGAACAGCAACGCCGCCAGCAGCACCCCCGCGATCGCCCCCCCGATCCCGATCGCCAACACCCAAAGCCCCCCCCCGGAAGTGGTCACCGCATCAGCGACGGCTTCTCCCGCCTCGCCGCCCACCGCTTCGACACCTCCAGCGGTGCTTCCGGGGGCCAGCCCCGCCGCCAGCGCCGCTGCCCCCAGCCCGCCGATGACGAACCCGCTGAGCATCACCCCCTTCTTCGCCATCCGCCCGCCGAAGGCCCACAGCACCAGCCCCACCGCCAACGCGATCCCCAGCAGCACCGTCCAGACGGCCGGCATCGCCTGCATCAACTCCGCAAAGTTCTCCGGCTCGGCGAGGCCGGCCTCCTCGAGCTGCGCCTGGGCGGCGGTCAGTACGTTCATCTCGGTAAATTCCCTCCGGAGTCGGCCTGCTCCGGCTTCCCCCTTCACAACCTACGCCCCAAACCTACCACGCGGTTCCCCGCCCGCCAGCCAAACCCACGAATCCCCCGGATTATCGCCCCCGACCCCGCCCGGTACAATCTCCCCGATGCCCCCTCCGGAAGTCTCCGAAACCCCCGAAACCGGCTCCGCCCCGCAGGACCCCAGCGACGCGGTCGCCCGCCAGCTCGCCCCGCTGCGGGACCGGATCGATGCCCTCGACGAGAAGCTGGTGGCGCTGCTCAACGAGCGCGCCGAGGTCGTCATCGACGTGGGTCGGATCAAGCGGGCCGCCGGCGAGGCCGTGCCCATCTACGCCCCCGACCGGGAGCAGGCGGTCATGCAGAAGATCCGCGCCGCCAACAAGGGCCCGCTCCCCGACGCCTGCGTCCAGGCCATCTGGCGCGAGCTCATGTCCGGCAGCTTCGCCCTCGAACGCCCACTCCGCATCGGCTACCTCGGACCCCCCGGAAGTTTTTCTCACTTGGCGGCCCGGAAGAAGTTCGGCGCGTCGGTCGACTACGACCCCCTCACCGACTTCGCCGCCATCTTCGACGAGGTCGCCCGCGGCCACGTCGACTACGGCCTGATCCCCATCGAGAACTCGACCCACGGCGGCGTCACCGCCTCCCTCGACTGCTTCCTCGACACCCCCGTCAAGATCGCCGCCGAGGTGCGGATCGCGATCCACCACAACCTGCTCTCGCGTTTCCCCCTGGCCGAGGTCACCCACGTCTATTCACACCAGCAGGCCCTGGGCCAGTGCCGCCGCTGGCTGGCCGCGCAGCTTCCGGGGGCCGAGCAGATCGCCACCGTCTCGACCTCCGACGCCGCCGCCCGCGCCGCGTCCGAAGACGGAAGCGCCGCCATCGGCTCGTCCCTCGCCGCCCAGCTCCACGACCTGCCGGTGCTCTACGACAACATCGAAGACAACCCCAACAACGAGACCCGCTTCTTCGTCATCGCCCGCCAGAACGCCAAGCCCTCCGGCGACGACAAGACCTCCGTCCTCTTCACCACCGAGCACAAGGCCGGCGCCCTCACCGACGTCCTCAACGTCTTCCGCGACCACGGCCTGAACCTCACCCGCCTCGCCGAACGCCCCAGCCAACGCATGAACTGGGAGTACTACTTCTTCATCGACGTCGAGGGCCACGCCGACGAGCCCCGCGTCCAGGCCGCCCTCGCCGAAGCCAAACGCCATTGCCTCCAGCTCACCGTCCTGGGCTCGTTCCCCCAAGCCCGCGAAGCCGTCTGACTCACCCGCGTGGAGCGGGTCTTCCCGCCACGCCTCCTGTTATGCCCACCCTCCTCGCCCTCGATCAGGGCACCACCAGTTCGCGCGCCATCCTCTTCGACGCCGGCGGGAAACCGCTCGGCGTCGCCCAGCAGGAGTTCGCGCAGCACTTCCCCCGGCCCGGCCGGGTCGAGCACAACCCCCAAGACCTCTGGGCCACCCAGCGCGACACCGCCCGCCGGGTCCTCGCCGAACACGCCGACTCCGGCGACGGCGGAGTCGCCGCCCTGGGCATCGCCAACCAGCGCGAGACCACCCTCGTCTGGGAGCGCACCACCGGCCGACCCGTCGCCCCCGCCATCGTCTGGCAGGACCGACGCACCGCCGACGCCTGCGACCGCCTCGTCGCCGACGGCCTCGCCGACACCGTCCGCCACAAGACCGGCCTCGTCATCGACGCCTACTTCTCCGCCACCAAGCTCGTCTGGGTACTCGATCACGCCGACGACGGCCGCGCCCGCGCCGCCCGCGGCGAGCTGTGCTTCGGCACCGTCGATACCTGGCTCATCCACCGCCTGACCAGCGGCCGGGTCCACGCCACCGACCCGTCCAACGCCAGCCGGACGATGCTCTTCAACATCCACTCCCTCGACTGGGACGACGACTTACTGGCCCTCTTCGACATCCCCCGCGAGATGCTCCCCGACGTCGTCCCCAGCAGCGGCGTCCTCGGCGAGACCGACCCCGAACACCTCGGCCGAGCCATCCCCATCGCCGGCGTCGCCGGCGACCAACAGGCCGCCCTCTTCGGCAACCGCTGTGTCACCCCCGGAAGCCTCAAGACCACCTACGGCACCGGCTGCTTCATGCTGCTCAACGTCGGCGACACGCCCGTCGCGTCCGAGCATCGCTTGCTCAGCACCGTCGCCTGGCAAATCGGCGACGACACGACCTACGCCCTCGAGGGCTCGGTCTTCATCGGTGGAGCCACCGTGCAATGGCTCCGCGACGGGCTGGGCATCATCGAAAACGCCGCCGATGTCGAAGCCCTCGCCGCCTCGGTCCCCGACGCCGGCGGGCTGGTGCTCGTCCCCGCCTTTGCCGGCCTGGGCGCTCCCCACTGGGACCAGTACGCCCGCGGCCTGGTCACCGGGATCACCCGCGGCACGACCCGCGCCCACGTCGCCCGCGCCGCCCTCGAGGGCATCGCCTTCCAGGTCGCCGACGTCTTCGGGGCCTTGCAACAGGACTACGGCCGCCCCATCGCCGAGATGCGCGTCGACGGCGGTGCCAGCGCCAACGACCTGCTCATGCAACTCCAGGCCGACCTCACCCGCACGCCCGTCGTCCGCCCAGGGCGGTGGTCTCGGTGACCGCCGGGCGGAC
>JBCBSA010000319.1:0-3566 GCA_039819425.1 Planctomycetota bacterium | reverse complement strand
CGAGGGCCTGGAGAGCGTCCTGCGTGAGATCTTCGATCGAGAGCTACGACAAGACCATCAAGCTGGAGTACCTGCGGTACGAGTTGGGCAAGCCCCGATACGAACCGGACGAGTGCCGGCAGCTGCGGCTGACCTACGGCCGGCCCTTCCGGATCTGGCTGCGGCTGGTGAAGGACCAGCCGGTGGAGGAGGAGGTCTACCTGGGCGACCTGCCGATCATGATGGGCGGCGGCGAGTTCATCATCAACGGCGCCGAGCGCGTCGTGTTCAGCTCGATCCAGCTGCCCCGCTCGGGGATGACCCGGCACGAGTACACCTTCCGGTCGCCGGCCTCGATCTCCGACACGAAGTCGATGCCGGGCGAGCGGTGCAGCTGGTTCACGATGACACGTTCAGCACCGTTGATGATGAACTCGCCGCCGCCCATGAGGATGGGGATCTCGCCGAGGTAGATCTCTTCCTCGGGGATCTCGGCCACGTCCTTGCGGACCAGGCGGACGGCGACGCGGAACGGCATGCCGTAGGTCAGCCGCAGCTCCCGGCACTCGTCGGGCGTGTACCGCGCCTCGTCGAGCTTGTAGTACAGATACTCAAGCTGCATGTTCCCGTCGTACGAGACGATGGGGAACACCTCACGCAACAGCCCCTCGATGCCCGAGTGGGCGTCACGGCCGTCGTGGGGTTTGTCTTCTTGGAGGAATCGTTCGTAGGCGACCTGTTGCACACGCACCAGGTTGGGGATGGAAAGAGCATCTCCACGCTTGGAGAAGTCACGCACCGATTTAAGCAGCATCAATAGCCTCGCACTGGGTCAGTGTGGGACGGAATGGCAGTCGTCAGGTTGTCGCTGGTTGCCCTAATTCACCGCGAACAGGACATCGTAGACAAAAATTCAAGGCTCCACAAGTCGCCCCCCGGAAAAAACTGCATCGAGGCGGGGTTTGGTCCGAGATTTGCGCACGGAGCCCGTATTTTTCGCCTAAATACCGGTTTTTTATCCGGATAACAAGATATCATTTCCCCGTCCGGGCGGGGAAACCGGGCCGCCCCGCCGGCCCACCCGGCAAAATGCCCGTCCGCACCGCGTCGCACCGATAGACCGATAACGCCCTTTCCCGCGTCCGGCCCGCCCGCCATGCCCGAGATCTACCTCGCCACCGCCCTCGAAGCCGACGGCCCGATCCCCGGGCCGCACTCGATGCTCAGCCTGGCCTCGGCCGCCTACCAACGCGACAAAACCCTCGTCTCGACCTTCACCGTCAACCTCGAAGAACTCCCCGACGCCAAGCCCAACCCCGACACCCTCGCCTGGTGGAAGTCCAAGCCCGAGGCCTGGCAGCGCTGCCGCGAGAACCCCGAGCCCGCCGGCCCGGCGATCCGCGAGTACGCCCAGTGGCTCGACCACCTGCCGGGCCGGCCCGTCTACGTCGGCTACCCCGCCGCGTCGGACTACGCCTTCGTGACCTGGTACCTCCACCGCTTCGCCGACCGCAACCCCTTCGGCCGCGGGGCGATGGACCTGCGCACCTTCGCCATGGCCCTGCTCCACAAGCCCTACCACCAGTCCAAGACCCGCCACATGCCCGACGACTGGTACGCCGACGCCAAGCCCCACACCTTTGTCGCCCTCGACGACGCCCTGGCCATCGGCCAGCTGCTCTGCCACATGCTCGACGTGTGGAACGCCATGCCCGCCCACCCCGACGTCGAGCCCCCGGAACCCCCGACCCCCCACGCGATGGACACCCACGACACCATCCCGCTCAAGGACCCGGCGTAGACCCCGCGACCGACAAAAAAAAACCTCGACCCTCCCGCCCCCACGTTTAGCGGGTGCGGCGCAGCCGCCCTTTCCGGGGGGGGGGGGGGGATGGACCGCAAAACGCTGTGCATCACCCGCTGAACCCGAAGCCCCGGCATCCGGGCAAGCGACGACAAACCCCGCCTCATCCGCACCTTTCGCACCGCTTCCATACTTGACATGGGAATAAAATACCGTTATACTTGTTTAAACAATTAATTGCCTCCTTCCTATCCGGAGCTACCCGTGAACCCTACCACTTCCACCCCGACCCGCATCGAACACCGACCCGCCGCGGATCGCGGCGCAACCGACCTCGGCTGGCTCGACTCCCGGCACAGCTTCTCCTTCGGCCACTACCACGACCCCCGGAAGATGGCGTACCACGGCCTGCGCGTCCTGAACGACGACCGCGTCTCCGCCGGGGCCGGCTTCCCCGAACACCCCCACCGCGACATGGAGATCCTCACCTGGGTCCTCGACGGCCAGCTCGCCCACCAGGACTCGATGGGCCACGCCTCGACCCTCGGCCCCGGCAGCGTCCAGCTCATGTCCGCCGGCACCGGGGTCACGCACAGCGAATTCAACGCCAGCGAAACCCACCCCGTCCACTTCCTCCAGATCTGGGTCCAGCCCGCCGCGCGCGGCACCGAGCCCCGCTACCAGGAAGCCACGCCCGACCCCGCCGACCGCGCCGGACAGTTTGCGCTTTTAGCCACGCCGACCCCCGGAGAGTCCGCCGCGGACCCAAGCGGGGCGCTGACGATCGGCGCCGATGCGCGAGTCTTCGTCGCCGACCTCGGGCCGGGCGACCACGCGAAGCTCGACCTCGCTGCCGACCGGGTCGCTTACGTCCACGTCGCCACGGGCCGCGTCACCGTCAACGACCAGCCCGCCGCCGCGGGCGACGCCGTCACGCTCGAGGGCGTCGCTCGGGTGGATGCGGTCGGCGGCGACGAACCCGCGCAGCTGCTCGCGTTCGTCTTTCCGACAGCGACGTAAGCCTCCGGGAAGCCAATGTAGCCCCCGGTGAGCCGCCGGGAGCGGCCCCGGGTCATTGACCCGGGGCTAAATTGAGGCGGCATGTGTCCCGGCGTGGATCAAAGCCCGGCGTGTCGTCCGTACAATCTCGACCGATGGAGTTGCGACCCGCGACGATCGCCGACGTGCCCGCGATGGGCCGGCTGATCAACGACGCGGCCGAATTCGGGCTCATGCTGCCCAAGTCGGCCGCGACGTTGTACGAAAACGTGCGCGAGTTCCGGATCGCGGCCGACCAATCTCGGGAAGAAAGCGGTCACGCCGTGGTCGGGGTCGCGGGCCTGTCGGTGATCTGGGCCGACCTCGCGGAGATCGTCTCGCTCGTTGTTGCGCCGGCGGCGCGGGGCACCGGCCTCGGGCGGCGGCTGGTTGAGGACTGCGTCGACGAGGCCCGTCGGCTGGGCATCTCGCGGGTGATGGCGTTGACCTACGAGCAGGCGTTCTTCGAGCGGCTGGGGTTCGGAGTCGTCGACCGCGAGCACCTGCCGCTGAAGGTGTGGGCCGACTGCGTGCGCTGCCCGAAGCACGACGCCTGCGACGAGATCGCGATGGTGCGGGTCCTAGAGGACGTGCCCGCGCCCCCGGAAGCGCCGCAGTTGCCCGCGACGCCCGAGCCGTCGTTCGAGGTGCCGGTGGTGATGACCGCCACCGCCGCGGGGCGGCGGCCCGGCCCCGCATAACGTCCCGAGCCCACGCATGCCCGAGCTCCCTCACGACCACGCCA
>JBCBSA010000318.1:0-3566 GCA_039819425.1 Planctomycetota bacterium | reverse complement strand
CGTCGGAGAAGACGATGGCTTCGTAGACCCGGGGCAGGTCGCCGTCGGTGCGGCGGAAGACGTCGGCGACGCGTTCGACGAGGGCGGGGCTGGGCTCGTCGCGGACGAGGTGGTGGCAAAGCTTTTCGGCGATGAAGTCGGCGGTGTGGCGGTCGCGGGCCAGGCGTTTGATGACGGCGACACCTTGGTCGACGCCGCCGCCGCGGAGGGTGCGGCCGAAGAGGCGCTTGGCGTCGGGGTCGTGGACGTCGCGGCGGAAGCGGAAGCCGAAGTCGCCTTCTTGAGCGCCGCCGGCGGACCAGCCGGTGAGGACGCGGGCGAGTTCGGTGACGTCGCGTTGCTTGTATTTGTTGTCGACGCCGAGGGTGTGGAGCTCCATGAGCTCCCGGGCGTAGTTTTCGTTGAGGCCGCGCTGCCGGCCGAGGGCGGCGACGACACGGGGGGTGAAGTCGCGGCCCTCGTAGCGTTCGATCAGGCGGAGCTCGCGTTCGCTCAACGGCTTCTGGCTGACGACGTTGTCGAGGTAGGTGAGCATGGCCGGGTGCGTGGCCGAGGCGAGCAGCAGGTCCTCGAACTTGCCGAAGGCGTGTCGGCGGAGGACGCTGGCCTCGAAGTCGGGGGCCATGAAGGCGACGTCGTCCTTGGTGTGGTCGATGTTGAAGTGGTTGCGCCAGAAGTTGACGATCACCTCCTCGAACTGACGCTCGGAGTGCACGGCCCGGTAGAGGACGGCGTCGCGGAGTTCGTCGTGGATGCGGCCACGCAACTCGTTACGTTTCCGTTGGTCTTCGGGCGTCTCGTCGGCTTGGTAAGGCGGGCGGTAGGTGTTGAACGCCTCGGCGAGTGGCAGGGTGAGCGAGGGGTAACGCCGGGCGGTCTCGCGGTCGGTCCCGTCGTTGTCGATCGAATCGGGGTCGAGCTGCTCGCGGACCCAAGCCCGCCAGCCCGTCTCCATGACGCGTTCGACGTCGCCCGGCCGGGGGCCGAAGGCGAGGCGGTTGAGCACGTGCAGGGCGGTTTCGCGGTCGGTGAGCGACGGGCCGAGGTCGGTTTCGCGGGGTTCGGCCTGCGTCGCCGGGGCCGACGACCACGCCAACAAGAGCAAGATCAATAACGCGGTGGCGTACGTCGTAGACGGCAGGGATTGACGCATGGCGAAAACCACGGGTGAGAGACGCGAAGCGGCCGACGGGCGAGTTGATTTTATCCGAGCGGCCGACCGATCCCCACCGAAATCTGGATCACGCCGCGGCCGAGAGCGTATCGGAGGTGAAGTTGAACTCGCCCACCGGCTGGCCGTCGCACTCGGCGACGAACAGCGACGCGGGCCCGGCCGAGAGGTCGATGAGTTCGGCGTCCTCGTCGTTGTTTTCGGTACTTCCGGGGGCCGCCGGGTCGGCGATGGTCTGGACCACGGGGCGACACGGGTCGCTGACGTTGTGGTCGACGCACGCCGCGGCCCGCCCGTCGCTCAGCCGCAGCACGCTGCCCGGGGCGTACGGCGGGACTACTTCGATCAGCGCCCGCAGCACCTCCGGGTCGAACCGCCCCCGCATCCCCGGCCCCAGCATCGCCCCGAGCACCGCCACCGTCGGCTGCTCGGGCAGGTTTGTCGGCCGACGCATCCGGTCGAACTGGTCGGCCACCGCGGCGATCCGGGCGTAGATGTGGATCCCCGAGCCCGACTGCACCGGGAAGTCCGCCCCGGCGAAGCCGCTGCCGTCGAAGCGCTGGTGGTGGTGCAGCACGACGGCGGCGGCGGAAGGGTCGATCTGACCGCGGACGGCGCGGAAGCCCAGGGCGCAGTGTTCGCGGTAGGCCGGGTCCGTGTCGTCGCCCTCGAGTCGGAAGCGTTCGCGGACGTCGTCGGCGAGCTGGGTCATGCCGAAGTCGTGGAGCATCGCGCCGACGCCGAGGTTGGTGATGTCTTTGGCCCGGGCGGGGTTCATGTGCTTGCGTTCGCGGACCATGTAGGTTTCGAGCTTCATGCCCATGAGCACGGACAGGTACGTGACGGTCGAGGCGTGGCGCATCGCGTCGTCGGCGGCCTCGGAGAGCTCGCCGATGAACACGGCGGTCTTGGGGTTGGTCGCGACGTGGTCGATCATGCCGCGGACCGAGCCGGAGTAGGCCTCGTAGTCGAGCTTGGCGGCGGCCCGGCCCTGCGTCTCCTCGAAGGTGTCGGCGATGCGGGTGACCACGTCCTGCTGCACCCGCAGGGCGTCCATCGACAGGTACTTCTCGACCCCCGACAGGCTGGGATAAGCCACCCACAGCGAACGCACGCCCATCTCGTCGACGCGGTCGAGCGACTCTTCGTTGAGGGTGTAGCCGGCCTTGAGGAGGGTGCGCGTGACCACCTTGGGGTTCTGCACCGGCAGCGCCAGCGTCATCCCCGGCTTGGCGTTCATCACGTCGACACGCAGCACCGTCGGCTCCGATCTTCGTCCGCGCAGCCCAACGCCGCGCGGTGACCCCACCGTTGGTGTCTCTTTCGGCCCGAGGATGAGTCGGCTTAATGGGAACGGCCGTTATCGGCGTGTGTGCCCACCGCACCGGGCTCACCGCTCGCTCAACCAGCCCCGCAGCACCACCGCCTGGTTGTGCGCCTCGTCCCGGGCCGAGTACAGCAGGGTGACCACCGGCGCGTCGCCCACCTCCGCGAGCCGACGGCCCGCCGCCTCGGCCGCCGCGTCCAACTCGGCGCGGTACCGCCGGGCGAACGCGTCGAACCGTTCGGGATTGTGCCCGAACCACCGCCTCAGCTCGGCGCTGGGCGCCAGCTCTTTCCACCACGCCGACCAACGCCCCGCGTCTTTCTTCACCCCGCGTGGCCACAGCCGATCGACCAGTACCCGTACCCCGTCGTCGTCCGACGCCGGCTCATACACCCGCTTGATCCGAAACGTGGTCGGGCCCATCGCATTTAATTTAGCCCCCGGTGAGTCACCGGGGGCGGCCCCGGGCCCTTGAACCTGACCTACCTGTTGCTCACCGAAGCTTCGGGCGACCCGCCGCTTCACGCCGTGCGTTCACCGCCGCCAACGCCCGCGGCTCGTGACGCAGCAGCTTCACGAGTTGCGACACGCTCACCCCCAACACCGCGGCGGCCGCGCCCGGGTCGTCGTCGTGCTCGGCCAAGCCATCCAGCGCCTCGGCCAACAACGCCGGGAAGTCGTCGTGCGACGGGTTGACCTCGAGCCGCCCAGCCGTGGCCGGTCCCTGTCGACTGCGACGGACCCGGCCTTTCCACAGTTCACTGGGCCCCACATCGCCCGCGGCCCCACGCACGGCGATCGCCAGGTTCACCCGCAGCCGGAACACGGCGACGCGGTGATTCTCGGCCTGGCTGCGTCGTTCGGTGGCTTGAACGCAGACGCCCGTGTCGCGGTGGGTCAGCCGGACGCCGGTCTCCACTTTGTTGCGGCGCTGGCCGCCCGGGCCCGACGCCCGGAAGCGCTCGGCGTCACACCCACGCAGCAACACGTCCACCGGCAGGCAAGCGGGGTGCGGCTCCGCAGACATCGGGGTACTGTAACCCGCTTGCTTTCCGCCCCGACGGCTTC
>JBCBSA010000317.1:0-3599 GCA_039819425.1 Planctomycetota bacterium | reverse complement strand
GCCTCGACGCCCGCAGCCTCCGCGCCGACCAGACGATCAAGGTCGTCCGGGGCCCGCTCCACGCCCGGGTCGTCAAGGCGGTTGATGGTTTCCAGGAGTTGGTACGGCACGCGGTGCGCGACGCCGATGCGCGAGAGGTACTGGTTGTTGACGGGGTACGGCTTGGTGATGGTGTCGTTAGAGACGAACTCGGGCGACCAGAACAGCCGGCGGTTGACCTCGTCGAGGCGGGCGCGTACGGCGTCGGCGTCGGCGTCGGAGAGTTGGATGTTGTCGGCGAAGAGCAGCCGCGACAGCAACGCCCGCCCGGCGACGGGGTCGCCCTCGGCGATCAGGCGGTCGCCGCGGTTGTACAGCGTCGCGGCGTCTGCGTCTGAGCGAAAACGAGCCGGTGCGGGGGCGGCTTCGATCAGGTCGCGTGCGGCCTGGGCGACTTCGGGGTCGGGTGCGGGGGGCGGTGGCGGGGGAGTCACTTCCGCCGGCTTCGGCTCGGGTGTGGTTTCACGAGCGGGCGTGGGCGGTGGGGTGGTCTCGACGATGGGCTTGGGCGGGTTTCGGGCGACGGGGCCGAGCAGGCCCGGCAGGTCGGTGGACGCGAGGCTGTCGGGCGGGGTGGAGGCGCGGTCACTTCCTACACCGGTGTCCACGGAGGTTTCCGCCGCGTCGCTTCCGGGGGCGGGGGCGTCGTCGCCGTTCCAGAAGAACACGGCCAGCAGCAGGGCGCAGCCGAGCAGGGCGAGCACCTTGGGCAGCTTGCCCAGGCCGCGTCGACGGGAGTTCATGTTGCGGCGGACGCCGGGGCGGGGGGATTGGGATTGCATGGCGCTTCCTTGCGGTTGGATCGGCAAATTTTATAGAAACCCTTGCGTAACGCCTAATCCCTTAGCCCCGGGCTTTGCCCGGGGGTCGGCGGTCCGCGGCGGGGTGTTGGGGTGGTGGTGGGCGTTCCGAGGTACCCCCGGGTAGAGCCCGGGGCTAACGGGCGGAAGGTCCATTGGATGGAGGCGAGGTTGTGTTATTCCGGGGGTGGGAGCGTTGGTCGTCGATCCAGCGGAGGAACTCGGCGATGCGTTGTTCGTAGCCGCGGTCGGTGGGGGTGTAGTAGGTCTTGTCGACGCCGAGGTAGTCCTGGTCGACGAAGCCGGTGTCGGAGCCGTGGGCGTAGGCGTAGGTGCCGTCTTTGCGGTTCTTGGCCGAACGCAACTTCCGGGGGACGGGGACGGTGCGTTGGTGCTTGACGTCCTGCTCGGCGGCCTTGATGGCGGCGTAGGAGGCGTTGGATTTGGGGGCGGTGGCGAGGTAGACGGTGGCCTGGGCGAGGGTGATGCGGGCCTCGGGGAGGCCGATGCGGTGGACGACGTCGTAGCAGGCGGCGGCGACGGTGAGTCCGCGGGGGTCGGCGTTGCCGATGTCTTCGCTGGCGAGGATGGCGATGCGGCGGGCGATGAACAAGGGGTCTTCGCCGGCGACGAGCATGCGGGCGAGCCAGTAGATCGCGGCGTCGGGGTCGCTGCCGCGGACGGACTTGATGAAGGCGGAGATGGCGTCGTAGTGCTCGGTGCCGTCGCGGTCGTAGTTGATGGACTTTTGCTGGATGGAGGCTTCGGCGGTTTCGAGGGTAATGACGAGCTTCGGAGCGTCGGAACCGCGGGACTCTTCGCTGCGGACGGCGATTTCTAGTGCGGTCAGCGCGCGGCGGGCGTCGCCGTCGCAGGCGACGGCCCAGTGATTCAGGGCGTCGTCGTCGACGGCGAGGTCCAGGCGGCCGTAGCCGCGGTCTTCGTCGGCGATCGCGCGGCGGAGCAGGGCGAGGATGTCGGCCTCGGTGAGCGGCTCGAAGTTGAAGACCTGCGACCGGCTGACCAGGGCGTTGTTGACGGTGAAGAACGGGTTCTCGGTGGTGGCCCCGATGAGGGTGATGACGCCGCGCTCGACGTCGCCGAGCAGCACGTCCTGTTGGGCTTTGTTGAAGCGGTGGATCTCGTCGAGGAAGAAGATCGTGCGTCGGCCGTCCTGTTCGAGTCGCCGGCGGGCGTGGTCGAGGACGTGGCGGACGTCCTTGACGCCGACGGCGGCGGCGTTGCCGCGGTCGAAGTGGGCCCGGGTGTGGGTCGCGATCAACTCGGCCAACGTCGTCTTGCCGGTTCCCGGGGGGCCGTAGAAGAGCACGGAGGTGAGGCGGTCGGCTTCGAGCATACGGCGCAGCAGCGTCCCGGGGCCGAGGAAGTGCTGTTGGCCGACGAACTCGTCGAGGGTGCGTGGCCGCATCCGCGACGCCAGCGGCTCGGCGTCGCGGCGGTGGGCGGCGCGTCGGTCTTCCCAGAGGTCGGGCATCACAACATTTTATGACTCGGCCCCACATTTTTTGGGGGGCGACTTAATCGTTCAGAACGTTCGCGGCTCGGGTCGTGCGGCGGCGGGGCGGGCTTTGTCGGCCGCGCGATCGGTCTCGTGTTTGGTTTTATCGGGGGCGATTGGCGTTTATCGCCCAAACCGTCCGCCGACGTCGCCGATCGAGGATGAGGCGTTTCGGTGACCTCCTGCGATCCGTTAATACGCGCGACGCGTCGGCCCGATGGAAGCCCGGTCTCGGGGTCCTGCGTCCTTTCGATCACGTCGAGCGAGTAAACATGAAACTGGTCCACCGATTCAAGTCCCTGGGGCTGGCGACCCGCATCGTCGGCATCGTGTTGGTGGTCCTCGTCACGGTGGTGACGGTGAACTACGTGGTGTTCGTCCGCGGCTACCGGGCCTCGGCCGAGCGGGCGATGGTCGACAAGGCGGCGGCGTTCACCGCGACCGCCGACGCCGCCAAGGACTACGCCGCCGAGAAGCTGTTGCAGGAAGGCGCCTTCGACAAGCAGCACCTCCTGGAGAACCTCGAGCAGGTGCTCGCCGAGGGCCGGTCCTACCGCGAGGCGAAGATCTTCGGCACGCTGCCGGTGGTGGTCGGGTGGCAGTCCGCCGGAGTCGCCGCCGAGAAAGAAAACCTGGGCTTCAAGATCACGTCGTTCGACGCCCGCAACCCCGACAACGAGCCGGCGTCCGGCACGTTCGACGCCCAACTCCTGACCGACCTCAAGGCCCAGGCCCACGGCGGCGGCGGCGACACGATCAGCCGCGTCAACCCCGACGACGGCCAGCTGCACTACATGCGCGCCATCCGCCTGTCCCAGGACTGCATGACTTGCCACGGCGACCCGGCCAGCAGCCCGACCGGCGACGGCCGGGACATGCTCGGGTTCCCCATGGAAAACTGGAAGGTCGGCGACATCCACGGCGCCTACCACGTCGAGATGCCCATGGCCCCGGTCCAGGCCCAGGTCGCCTCGTTCGTCACCACCGGCCTGATGTGGACCGTGCCGATGATCGCCGGGGCCAGCTTCCTGTTCATCGTGACGCTGTCTTTGATGTTCGGCCGGCCCGTGCGGCAGCTCATCGACCGCGTCCGCGACATCGCCGAGGGCGAGGGCGACCTGACCAAGCGCATCGCGCTCAACCGCAACGACGAGATCGGGCAGCTCTCGAACTGGTTCGACAAGTTCATGGACAACCTGCAGGGGATCATCCGCGACGTCGCGGGCGCCACCGGCGAGGTC
>JBCBSA010000316.1:0-3599 GCA_039819425.1 Planctomycetota bacterium | reverse complement strand
CCACCGACCGCCCGCTGATGTTCAGCGAGTGGCTGCACCTGCCGATGGGCAACCACGCCGAGCAGGACGCGGATCCGGGGATCTACGACTACTTCGCGGTCTGGGCCCAGGCCCACATGGACTACACCCAGTACAACGACCACGTCCTGGGCGGCGCGTTGTTCACCGGGACGCCGGTCACGGCGATCCACGAGTGGATCCCGCGGGCCGGGCTCTACGACATGCAGCGCCGCGTCAACGACGCGCACTACCACACGATGAAGGCGATGTCGCCGGTGCGGCTGACCACCGAGGGGCTGCCGGAGAACCCCGGGCTCGGGGTGGCGCGGTTCGACGTGGAGCACCGCGGCTCGTTCGGCAACCTCGACCAGTACACGTTCCGCTACCAACAGGGCTCGCTCCGCGGCGAGGTCTCCGCGACCTCGGCCGGCCCCGGGGAAGTCGGCACGCTCGAGATCACCACCATGGGCGAACTCGTCGAACCCCTGGACATCGACGTGGTCGCGCCCGACGGCCGCGTGATCGACCGGTACCGCTTCGAGTCCAGCAACGGCGGCGTCGCGCAGACCCGGAAGCTCGAACGGTTCGCCGGCGATACGCCGCTAGAACTCGATCGCACGCCCGAGGCTTACCGCGTCGTCGGCGACGGCTTTTCGTGGACGATCGACCGCGAGACGGGGCTCGTCCGCGAGGGCGTCGTGGGCGAAACCGTGGTGGTCGAGGGCGGGCCGATGCCCTCGCTGACCAACTCCGCCTGGATCAAGAACCACCGCAACGGGCTGGGGGCCGCGGTGCAGGAGCAACTCCGCGGCTGGTCGGCCGAGTCGGTCAAGGCGAGCCCGGACGGCGACGGCGTGACGGTGCGAGTCGCCGGCGCGTTCGAGCGGGCGGCGGTGAAGATGCGTTACCGCTTCACCGCCGACGGCGGGATGACGGTGGGCTACGAGGTGAAGTGGGAAGACTCGCTACCGATCGACGTGTTCGACGCCGGGCTGAAGATCGCTTTGCCCGAGGCGATGGAGGTGCTGACGTGGGAGCGTGAAGCGTTCTGGAGCATCTACCCCGACAACCACATCGGCCGTCCCTCGGGCCGAACCCTCGCCACGGGCGACCCGCGGTGGGCCGAGGCGCGGGCGTCCTGGACCGAGCCCGAGCCTCACACCGAGGCGGGCGAGCCGCGCCCCTGGCCGTGGTCCCAGGACATCGTCTTCGAGGGCGTCACCCGGGACTTCCGCAGCACGAAATCCAACGTCCGGCGGGCCACGCTCACGGCCGACGACGGCGGGCCCGGCCTGGCGGTGTTGTCCGACGGCAAGTCGCAGCACCTGCGGATCGATCCGGCCGACGGCTCGTACTGGATGCACGTGAACCCGTTCTGGTGCGGCGGCGCCGAGTTCCATCAGGCCAAGTCGATCCGCGGGCCGGTCATGGTGACCGAGCCGGGGCTGGTGCTGAAGGACCAGGTCGAGTGGGTGTTGTTGCCGGGCCGCCAGCCGGGCGACACGAGCGTCAGCCAAGTCTCACCCCGAGACTGAAAAGGGCGATCCGTTTCCTTTTTGTTGAGACCCTTTCATGTCTAAGCCGTCCGCTCCCGTTCGCCGTCCATCTCCCGGGTCGCGTCCCAACATCTTGTTGGTGATGACCGACCAGCAGCGGTTCGACACGATCGCGGCGCTGGGCAACGGCCTCATCCGTACCCCGACGCTGGATCGGCTCTGCCGCGAGGGCACCGCGTTCACCCACGCCTACACGCCGTCGCCGGTCTGTGTGGCGGCACGGTCCGCCCTGATCACCGGCCTCGCCCCCCACCAGACGGGCTGCGTCGACAATATGCCGACGCCCACCGGGACCACGTCGCTGATGCAACACCTCGCGGCGGCGGGTTACCAGACCCACGGCGTCGGGAAGATGCACTTCACGCCCGACCCGAACATCGCTTGGGGCTTCGAGTCGCGCGACATCTCCGAGGAAGAACACGGCCCCGGCGACGACTACGCCGAGTTCCTCGAAGCGAACGGCTACGGCCACGTCACCTCGCCGCACGGCATCCGCAGCGAGCTCTACTACACCCCCCAGCCGTCTCAGCTGCCCGAGCGGCTGCACCACACGCGCTGGGTGGTCGACCGGTCGATCGACTTCCTGGGCCGCCGCGACCGGGCCCGGCCTTTCTTCCTGTTCAGCAGCTTCGTGAAGCCGCACCCGCCGTTCGAGAACCCCACGCCCTGGAACCACCTCTACCGCGGCCCCGACATGCCGGGCCCCGATACGCCCGCCGATAGCGCCCACTACCAGACCTACTGGAACCGCGTCCAGAACCGCTATAAATACTGCGACCAGGGCGACGACCTCCGGCTGCAACAGAATCGCCAAGCCGCCTACTACGGGTGCATCTCGTTCATCGACTTCCAGCTGGGCCGGCTGCTCCAGACGCTGGGCGACGAGATCGACAACACCCTGATCCTGTTCACCTCGGACCACGGGGAGTTCTTGGGCGACTACGGCTGCGTCGGCAAGCGGTCGATGCTCGACGCCGCCTGCCGCGTGCCGATGATCGCCCGTTGGCCCGGCGGGGAACGGCCGTCGCAGGTCGTCCACACCCCGACCACGCTGCTCGACATCCTGCCCACCTGCCTGGCGGCCGCGCAGACCGAACGGACCACCGGGCTCCGCCCCGACGGTCGGCTGTACGGCCGCGACCTCGCCAAGATCGCCGACGGACACGAGCCCGACCGCATCGTCACCAGTCAGTTTCAACGGGGCCGATACGCCCAGTACCTCGCGGCGTCGCGCGAGATCAAGTTTTGGCGGTCCACCCCCGACCGACGCGACTGGATCACCCGGCCGGCCGAGAACGACGTGCCGGAACTCGACGTTTCGTACGACCCCGCGCAGGAATGGGCGGGGCGGCGTCTCGAGCGCTGGCTCGCCTCACGCCTCGAAGCGGACGGGTACACCGAAGCGGTACACGGTGAGCACTGGGTCGAATACGAGCCGCCCGCCGAGTTGCACGACCGGGACGAAAGCCTCATCTACCAAGACCCGGGCCGGCTGCACGAAGACCTGGCCCGCTTGGGGGAAGCGTACTGCGCCAACCTGTCGCCAAGATTTGAGGCCCACAAGAGCCGACTCAACGCGTCGGACCCGTACCGCAAACCCACGAAAACGCCGGACATCAAAGTACCCCCGAGTCGAGCCCACTGGTCACGCGTGAACGGAGGCCCGACGGCCAACGCCACGTCTTGAGAACCGCTTCGATCCCGGTCGATAGGGCGCAACGTCGGTCGGGTGAGATCGGCCTGCCGTGCATGAGTTCGGTTGGGGGCAGAGGCGCGAGACAGATCAGGCAACGCTCCACTCGTGGCGGCCCGCCGCCACCGTGTGGTTCGTCCGATCGGGGAGGGTCACCTCGGCTTGTGTGCCTGGCGGCACGACGAGGTGGATCGTTGTCTGGTTTTTTTCACGCGCCCAACCCGCCTGCACCAGCCCCTCGGGCGTGGGGACCTCGGCGTTGACCCGGTTCACACGCGGATCATCCGTCGTGGGGGCGAAAGCGAAGCGGGTCCAGCCGGGTTGCGTGGGGGTGACGCCGGCCAGGATGC
>JBCBSA010000315.1:0-3640 GCA_039819425.1 Planctomycetota bacterium | reverse complement strand
GCCGATCAGCGGATCGTTGCAGACGCCGGAGACGAACTGCGAGTGGAAGCCGCCGAGGGTCACGGCCGCGGTCGTCACCTGGTTCACGTCGACCGTCGACGGCAGCGCGGGGTCGGGCGACAGGTCGTCGGGCGTGTCGCCCGTGAAATGCCGGCGGATCGCTTCGACGACGTCGTCGGCCCGGCCGACGCGGCGGGCCACGTCTTTGTCCATCATCCTCGCCACCAGCTGGGTCAGGTGGGGCGGCAGGTCCGGCAGGAATTCGTCCAAAAGCGGCGCGGCGACCCGGGCGTTGGTGTGCCACTTCATCCAGCGCATCGCCTGGTTGCGCTGGTCGCGCAGGACGTTGCGGAACGCCGCGTCGAAGTTCGGCCGGCCGGCGAGCATCTCGTAGGCGATGACGCCCAGCGAGTAGACGTCGGCCCGGCCGTCGGCGGTCTCGGACCGCAGGAGCTCGGGGGCCATGTACCGCACGGACCCCAGCGACAGCGAGTCCTGCGACTCGATCAGGGCGGCGAGCCCGAAGTCGCAGATTTTGAGCCCGCCGTCTTCGCCGAGCAGGATGTTGCTGGGCTTGAGGTCGCGGTGGACGACGCCGGCGTCGTGGATGGCGCGGAGGCCCAGGGCGGTGGCGGCGACGATGCCCAGGGCCTGCCGCTCGTCGAGCGGGGCGCGCTGGCGGTCGAGCAGGTCTTCGAGCGAGGTCGAGGGGTAGTACTCGCTGACCAGCATCAGGCCACGCGGGTCGTCCACGGCGTCGATGAACTGGATCAGGTGCTTGGGCTGGGTCGTGGAGACGCGTTTGTGGATCGCGGCTTCGTCGCGGATGCGTTTGCGCAGGGCCTCGTCACTGTCTTCGGAGCCGAGGATGATCTGTTTGACGGCGACGTGGCGGTCGAGCAGGCCGTCGTGGGCTTTGTAGACGACGGCCGAGCCGGTGGTGGCGATGGTGTCGACGACGGTGTAGGCGTCGACGGTGTCGCCGGGCTTGAGGCTCAGCGTGGTCACGCCGGCGGCGGGTGTTCCGCCGGATGCGCCGGAAGGTGGAAGGGAAGCGTCGGCCATAGCTCTAGATTTTAACCGCTCGGACCCGGGTTACGGGCTGAACCCCCGCCACGGCGAGTCCCAGCCCAGCAACTGCTCGGCCCCCGCCACCGCCGCCCCCACCGCCACCGCCGCCGCAAACGCCACCCCCCCGGAATTTTTCCCCCCCGGTTCCGGGAACCTCGGTTTGGTGCGCGACCCCACAAGGAACGCCGCGGCCAGGATCCGCCCTAGCGTCTGCTTGACGATCCGTTGGCGCACCATCACGACGACGGCCATCCCCACCGCCACGATCAGCGCATACACCGTGGTGCTCAGCACGACTTCCCACGACGCCGAGATCGCCCCCACCGCGGCCATGAGTTTCATGTCGCCACCGCCCAGCCCGGCCGTGAGTACCAGCACCGCGAACGGGATCAGCCCCGCCAGCATGCCCAGCCACGCCGCCCCGGTCAGCGACAACGCCTCACCCTCGCCGCCGAGGGCCAGCCCTACCGCGGGCCAGAACACCAACCCCGCCAGGACCGCGGGGTAGGTCAGGCGGTTGGGCACTTTGCCGGTGCGCAGGTCGATCACGCCCGCGGCGATCGTCACGCCCAGGAGCGCGGCAAACGCGATCCCGTTGACCCAAATCGGAGCCTCCCACACGCCGTGGACCCGGGCTTACTCGCCGGCCCCGCCGCCGCCGCCGCCGCCGGCCGTGCCCGGCACGTCGGTCTCGGCGTCGTTGCGGACCTCTTCCCACGTGCCGCGGACCCAGTTGCCCATCTCGTCGCGGAACACGATGAGCAGGCCCAGCAGCGGCAGCACGACCGCGGCGATGATCAGCAGCTTTTCGAGGCCCTCGGCCCCGCGTTCGTCGCGGTGCAGCCGGGTCAGCGTCGAGCGGGCGTCGGCGAACAGTCGGGTGAATCTACGCATGACAGAATCTCGGGGGTGCTCCCGGCGACAGGCCGGGAGGAGCATCGGGCGGGCGGTTTGCGGGGAGGTCCAGGCCGGGGGCTAAGGCAGGGGCAGGCCGTTGAGGGTGGTGACCAGCTGGTAGTGGCCGAATAACGCTCGCAGACCCAGTTGAATGATAGCGTAAGACGGCAAAACCACGGCCGCCAACAACAACACGGTTTCCAGCATCGTCGCCCCGCGTTGCCCGTCACGGGCCCACCGACGTCGCCAGTAACGCAAATAACGCTTCGAGAGCGGATTGCGCGGTAAACCTCCCGAGGCGGGGGCCCGGCGGCGGGATTCGGGGCGGCTGAACATCTTTCCCATTTTATCGGAAACAGGGCGATCAGGCCAAGCCAAAAACCGGACGCACCGCCGGTGAGGCTTGCCGGGCCTGCTCGGGGTCCAGCCGGCCGGCGAGCACCGACGGCTCGCCGCTCCAGCTCAGCCACATCGCCTTGCCCCCCGCCTCGTCGTCGAGTTGCTGGAGGGTGAACACGTCGCGGAGCTTGTAGAACCCGTCGTCGCCCAGCGGCAGGACCTCGCTGATCTGCGTGACCAGCCGGCGTCCGCCGATCTGCCGGGACATCTGGACGACCAGGTCGATGGCCGAGCTGATCTGGCTGCGCAGGGCGTGCAGCGGCAGCTCGACCTTGGACATGAGCGCCATGGTCTCGAGGCGGTTGAGCGCGTCGGCGGGGGTGTTGGCGTGGAGGGTGCCCATCGACCCGCCGTGGCCGGAGGTCATGGCCTGGATCATGTCCAGGGCCTCGCCGCCGCGGACCTCGCCGATGATGATGCGATCGGGCCGGAGGCGCAGCGACGAGCGGAATAGCTCCCGCACGCCCACCGCCCCGCGCCCGAACGCGTCGGCGGGCTTCGACTCCAGCGACACGAGGTGCTGCTTCTGGAGCTGCAGCTCGGCCGAGTCCTCGATGACGACGACGCGTTCCTCCTCGGGAATGAACGACGACAACGCGTTGAGCAACGACGTCTTGCCCGAGCTGGTCCCGCCGGCGACGAGGACGTTCTGCTCGGCGACCACGGCGACCTTCAGGAAGTCGCGGGCCTCGGCGGTCAACGACCCCAACTCGATCAGCCAGTCGATGTCCAGCATCATCTTGCTGAACTTGCGGATGCTCATCGCGGTGCCGCGGCGGGCGCAGGGGGCCTTGGCGACGTGGACCCGCGAGCCGTCGGGCAGCCGGGCGTCGACGAGGGTTTCTTCGTCGGCCAGGGACTTGCCGGTGAACTGGAGGATGTTGTTGACCGCGGCCTCGTAGAGCTCGTTGTCGGCGAACTTGGCGTCGGTGAGTTCGAGCCGGCCGTCGCGTTCGACGTAGATCTCGTCGGGGGCGTTGACCATGACCTCGGTGACGCCGGTGTCGGCGAGGTAGGGGCGGATCGGCGCGAGGTAGTGGTCGATGGTGCGGGCGAACAGCTCGTCGGAGGGCATCCAGATAGTTTAGACCATCCCGATTCCATGTTTAGCGGGTGCGGCGAAGCCGCCCTTTCCGGGGGGCCGCAGGCCGCGGGACGCTGCGCGTCACCCGCTAAACGGGTAGTGGATTGCGTGTTGATTGTGGGGTTTAGCCCGCCTCGGCGAGGACCGTTGAGTTCTCGAAGTAGACCGCGACGTGCTGCGTCTCGCCGT
>JBCBSA010000314.1:0-3657 GCA_039819425.1 Planctomycetota bacterium | reverse complement strand
AAGCCCTACCCGTTCCAAGCCGCCAACGCCCGCTCGTTCACCGGCGCCACGCAGGTCGTTTTCCTCGACTTCGACAGCGCAACCGACCCCGGGGAAGTGGCCTACTCCACCAGCCAACGCAACGCCGTCCTCGCCGGCATCGCCAGCAACTACGCCGGATTCGACTACAGCTTCACCCTGGCCCAGCCCACGTCGGGCGACTTCAGCACCCTCACGTTCAACGACGGGCCCGTCGGCGGCCTGGCCGACGGCATCGACTTCCGCAACCTCGACCGCAACGACAACGCGACCGTCAACATCAACGGCCTGCCCGACACGACGTCGAGCTCGGCGAACATCGTCGCCTCCAGCGTCTTCCTCGGTTCCCACGAGCTCGGCCACATCGCCGGGCTCCGGCACGGCGACTCCTACGGACCCCTCGGCAGCGGCATCGCGCCGGGGCTGTCTTCGAACTACGGCCCGAATTATCCCGGCCCCAAGGGCGCGTCCGAATTCAACGAGAACCTCATGTCGTCACCCGCCTCCGTCGGCGCGTCGATCGGCCAGCTCCTGGCCGAGACCTCTTTCAGCGCCCGCTCTGCCGTGAAGCTGGCCTTCAACGAGCAGGGCACCGTCACCGACGAAACCGCCTCGTTCCACGGCTCGATCGCCACCGCCCAGGCCCTCTCGCTCCCCACGATCGCCCTGCCCAACACCGCCCTGCCCGACGACACGCTCTTCGGCGGAGAGTTCCAGGCCGACGCCGAGGTCGTCCTCGGCAGCATCGCCGTCGGCGGCGAGTCCGATTTCTATTCGTTCGATGCCCAAGAAGGCGACCTGTTCAACTTCGAGGTCCTCTCCGGCGTCCTCAACCCCGACCGGGTGTCCTTCAACCCGATCGACCCGACCCTCACGATCCTCGACGCCACCGGCGTGGCCGTCGACTACTTCGGCAGCACCGCCTTCAACGACGACGAATTGGAAACGCTCGACTCGATCATCATCGACCTGGTCATCCCCGAAGACGGCACCTTCTTCGTCGAGGTCGGAGCCTTCTCCTCCGTCGATACCGGCTCATACGAACTCTTCGCCTACCGATTCGAGGTCGTGCCCGAGCCCGTCGCGAGCTCGATCCTCATGGTCGGCGTCGCCGCCATGATCGCCCGCCGACGGGCGGCTTGATTCGGGCGCGTCACACGCAATCGACCCACGCGTTCCGCGGTGTATCGCGGCTTGGTTTTCTTCGCGCGTCGCCCCCGGCAGCCACACCGACGGGGACGCCTTCGCCACACCGCCAGCCGCGGTCGAATAGTATCTCGCGTCCTACCGAACCGACCCTCATCCACCCAACCGGCTCGCCGTCGCCCCCGCCCGACCCGCGGGCCGGCACCACCGCCGCTCGATCGGACCGCCCCATGGCCCAGAACCACCTCCGCAACGTCGCCATCATCGCCCACGTCGACCACGGCAAGACCACCCTCACCGACCAACTCCTCTACCAGTCGGGCATGTTCCGCTCCGAAGACCTCGACAAACTCGCCGGCGGCCAGCACAACCTCATCATGGACACCGGCGACCTCGAACGCGAACGCGGGATCACCATCACCGCCAAGAACTGCGCCGTGAACTACCGCCACACCGACGGCGCCGACTACAAGATCAACCTCATCGACACCCCCGGCCACGCCGACTTCGGCGGCGAGGTCGAACGCGTCCTCAACATGGCCGACGGCTGCCTCCTGGTCGTCGACGCCTTCGAGGGGCCCATGCCCCAGACCCGGTTCGTGCTCCAGAAAGCCCTGGCCATCGGGCTCAAGCCCGTCGTCGTCGTCAACAAGATCGACAAGCCCAACGCCCGCCCCGAGGACGTGATCAACGAGGTCTTCGACCTGCTCGCCGAGCTCGACGCGCCCGACGACGCCCTCGACTTCCCCGTGGTGTACAGCTCCGCGAAAAACGGCTGGGCGACCGACGACCTGGCCAACGCGGGCATGGACAGGGCCGACCACCCCGACAACATGTTGGCGCTATACAGCGCGATCCTCGAACACGTCCCCGCCCCCTACGCCGAGGGCTCGTCCCGTGGCGCCGCCGCGGGCTTCGCCACCGGCACCGAGGCCCTCGCCGCCCCCCTCCAGATGATGGTCACCACCATCCAGTACTCCGACTACGTCGGCCGCATCGCCGTCGGACGCGTCACCGCCGGACGCATCAACGCCGGCCAACAGGTCACCGTCATCAACCGCGCCGGCGAAGGCAAACAACAAAAAATCCTCAAGCTCAACGCCTTCGACGGCCTGAAACAAAAAGAAGTCCCCCAAGTCATCGCCGGCGACATCTGCGCCGTCGTCGGCCTCGACCCCATCGACATCGGCGACACCATCGCCTGCCCCGACCGCCCCGAAGCCCTGCCCGCCGTCGAGATCGACGAGCCCACGCTCACCATGACCTTCCGCGTCAACGACTCGCCCTTCGCCGGCCGCGAGGGCCAGTACGTCACCTCCCGCCAGGTCTGGGACCGCCTCCAGAAAGAGCTGCAGTCCAACGTCGCGTTGCGTGTGGAACGCGGCGACGGGGGCGACGAATTCAAAGTCTCCGGCCGAGGCATGATGCACCTCGGCGTCCTCCTCGAAACCATGCGCCGCGAGGGCTACGAGCTCCAGGTCGGCAAGCCCGAAGTCATCCTCAAACGCCCCCCGGAAGGCGACGACCACGCCGGCAAGCTCTGCGAGCCCATCGAGCAGCTCGTCGTCGACTGCCCCGCCGAGTGCCAGAACGACGTGATGAGCCTCGTCACCAACCGCAAGGCCGAGATCGTCAAGATGGACCCCAAGGCCGGCGCCGGCGACTACATCCACATGGAGTTCACCATCCCCGCCCGCGGCCTCATCGGCCTGCGCACCCGCATGCTCACCGCCACCCAAGGCCGAGCCGTGATGCACCACAACCTCCTGCGCTACGAACCCATGCGCGGCGACGTCCCCAAGCGCCCCGCCGGCGTCATCATCGCCAGCGAAACCGGCCAGGTCACCCCCTACGCCCTCCACGGCCTCTACGACCGCGGCTTCTTCTTCTCCAAGCCCGGCGACCAGGTCTACGAAGGCCAGGTCATCGGCGAGCACTGCAAAGACAACGACATCATCGCCAACCCCATCAAGAGTAAGCAGCTCACCGCCGTCCGCACCCGCGGCGGCAAAGACGACAACATGCAGATCAAGCCCGCCAAAGAGATGTCGCTCGAAGCGTGCCTGGAGTACATCGCCGAGGACGAGCTGGTTGAGGCGACTCCCGAAAACATTCGGCTACGCAAGCGGATTTTGCAAGAGTCGATGCGGCGACGCGAGGCACGGTCGGCGAAGGATAAGGCGAAGGCCGGAGCATGAAATCACGACTAGGATTATTTAGGTGTAGTACATGATCTTAATGGAGGCGCCAGATGGGATGGGAATCAGTAGTCGAATGCAGTGATTGCGCATATTCATGGAGCACGGTAACGACCAGTTGCCATATTGGACCACACCCATTCCGAGACGAAGATTCACAAGTATTTTCATGCCCCGATTGTTCTCGCCGTGTTTACATTGCCCAGCAGCTTGATCGAAAACGATGGAAGCAATGGCTAGATAGTCAAACGATCGACCCGTTGAGGTCAACTGATTGGCGTACCGCAATTTTTCA
>JBCBSA010000313.1:0-3681 GCA_039819425.1 Planctomycetota bacterium | reverse complement strand
TGCCGAGCTGGGAGGGCGACAGGTCGTTTTCGAGGATGACGACCTGGGCGTCGTGGAGCTTGACGCGTTCGGCGAGCTCCTGGACCTTGCCCTTGCCCAGGAAGGACTTGGCCGAGGGCTTCTGGCGTTTCTGGAGCATCTCGTCGACGACGACCGCGCCGGCGGTGGCGGCGAGGGAGCGCAGCTCGTCGAGCGGGTCGTGGGGGTTGACCTCGAGGTCGGGCAGCAGGCAGGCGACGAGGACAGCCCGCTCCGAGGCGACGGCGAGTTGTTCGCGTTGGCCGGTCTCCATCGACGGATTTTAGCGTTGGGGGCAAAGCGGGTGGCGCAGCCGCAGGTCTCGCTCGGGATCGGGCTTGCGGGAGCGTCGGTCAGGCCGGCCTGCCTTCGGCGGCACGGAACGCCGAGGGGCTTTGCTTGAAGTGTTGACGGAAGCGGCGGGCGAAGTGGTTGGGGTCGTCGAGGCCGACGCGTTGCCCGACCACGCCGATGGGCAGGTCGGTCCGCAGCAGCAGCGACGCGGCGCGTTCGAGGCGGAGGTGGTTGAGGTACGCCATCGGCGGTCGGCCGGTAGATCGGGAGAAGAGCCGGGTGAGGTACGAAGGCTCGACGTGCACCGCGCGGGCCAACCCGGGCAGGGTCCACGCCTCGGCGTAGCGTTCGAGCAGGATCGCGCTGGCCGCGACCACCGCGCGGTGCGGCGGCCGGTTGACTCGGCGGTCCAACAGGTCTCCGAACGTTTGGGTGCACAGGTGAAGCAGGTCGAGCAGGGCGGCGACGGCCGCGACGTGCTGCGCCGGCCCGAGCGTTTGGGCGCGGGTCGAGAGCCGCACCGCGTCGCGCATCGCGTCGGGCCCGAGCCGGCCGAGGCAGGCCGGCGGGGGTCGGCTGCCGACGAGCCGCGGCCAGAGCAGGGCGGCGAAGCGGGGCCGGTCGATTAGCCAGGCCAGTTCGCGGCGCAGCAGCGCGGGCCGAAACCCCCAGTTGTGCACGACCAGTCGGCGGGCGTCGGCGTAGGCGTGCCAGGTGCCCGGCGGCAGGAACAGGACGTGGCGGGCGGCCAGCGGGGTCTGGTCGTAGAGCGTGCGGTGTCGAGCGGTGCCGCCGGCGACGACGGCGATCTCGAAGTAGTCGTGGTCGTGGCGTAAGACATCGCCGCGGACTCGAGCCGTGGCGGACCAGACTCGCCGGGCGTCGGGCGGGTGCAGCGTGTCCGGCCCCGATTCTAGCGCAATAAAAGTCGATTTTGTGCTATGCATTGGTCGAGCGTGTCCTAACCCGGAGTTCGGGCCAGGGGTAGAGTTTAGCGCGTGATTTTGTTGATATGACCCCATTCTTGAGACGAAGGAACCGCTGTGATGACGATGGCTTCTCCCGCCGCTCGTGTGCCCGTGACCCCAGAGATGGTTTTATCCTATCGCCGAGACGGCTTCGTTCGGGTGCCGGGCCTGGTCGGACGCGATGAAGCGTTGGCGTGGGGCCGGGCCGCGCTGGCGTACGTCGAAGCCCACCCCGACGCCGACTACTGCAAGTCCGACATCTTCACTCAGCACGTCAACGCCTGGCGGGACGACCCGGCGATGGCGGCGATGACCCGGGACCCGCGCGTCGCCGCGGCGGCTTCGGAGCTCGCCGGCGTGCCGCTGCGGCTCTGGCACGACCAGATCCTGATCAAGCCGCCCGGCACGAGTACGGCGACCGAGTTCCATCAGGACCAGCCGTACTGGCCCCACCGCCACCGGCCGAACCCGATCTCGATGTGGATCGCTCTGTGCGATGTGCCGGCCGAGCGCGGCTGCATGACGTTTATCCCCGGCTCCCACGGCCATACCGACCTCGCCGCCCAAGACCTCGGCGACGCGGGGAGCCTGATGGCGATGTGCCCGTCATTGAATTGGGACGTGCGGCTGACCGTGCCGCTGCGGGCCGGCGACTGCACGTTCCATCACGGCCGCTGCGCCCACATGGCGACGCCCAACCTCACGGACGAAGCGCGGGTGGCTCACGTCGTGATCTTCATCGACGCCGACACGCCCTACGACGGGTCGAGACACGTCGTGACCGATCCGCTGGGGCTGACGCCGGGCCGGGCCCTGCCGGACGCGTTGTTCCCGTTGGCGTGAGTGCGCCGCGTTGACGTCGAGGTTCCGCGACAGACGACCGGGACCGCCCGCTCCGAAACCCCGCGGTGGTTCGGGTATATTGCCGCGGCGGTTTCGTTCAACACAGGGAGTCCCGCGATGATCCAGACCCAAACTTACCCCCACGGCGACGACACCCTGGTGGTGATGGTCAGCGGCCAGCTCGGGGCCAACGACGTGAAGCCGCTGGAGGAATTGATCGAGCACGAGCTGACCGAGGCGTATAACAAGCTGGTCGTGGACTGCGGCAAGCTGGCGTCGATCTCGTCGCTGGGGCTGGGGATGCTGGTGCGGATGCAGTCTCGGCTCAAGGCGCGTGGCGGGGCGGTAGCGTTGGCGAACGTGCAGGGGGTGGTGGCCGACGTGCTGAAGGTGATCCAGCTCGACAAGGTGCTGGGCATGTACCCGGATATCGACGCGGCAGCGAAGGGTCTTCGGTAGGGCGGTCTGTTCATTCAGGGGTTTTGGTACGCGGCGCTGGCGTCGGGGTCCCACCGCCAGACAGCGGGGACGTAGGCGAAGCCGTCGGTATCGGGCTCGGCGCGGACGTGGCCGACGCCGGGGAACGTCAGGTGCGAGCCGGCGACGGGTCGGCGGTGGTCGGCGTAATACTTGAGGATGCGTTGTCGGGTGTCGGCGGATTCGACGGGGTCGGTGTCGAAGCCGTAGTGCCAGCCGGGGTATCTAAATTGAAGATCGGGAACGACCACAAGGTCGGAGAGGAAGCCGAACTGGCCCGCCTCGCCGTAGAGCCCGGCGACGAGGTGCCCGGGCGTGTGGCCGGGCGCGTGGTACACGGCCAACGCGTCGTCGAGCTGGGTGCGTTTGTCGCGGACCAATTCGAGGCGGTCGCTGGGGATGTTGCGCAACGCGGTCTGAGCGACATCGACCACGGTGGGGATCCTCGACTCGGGCACGCCTGACTTCGAGAAGTCGGGCGTATCGGCCGACCAGAAGCCGCGTTCGGCTTCGTGCATGACAAAGGTGGCGTTGGGCAACCAGTCGATGCCGTCGGCGGTGGCGAGGCCGCCGACGTGGTCGAGGTGGAGGTGGGTGAGGACGACGAGGTCGATGTCGCCGGGCTCGGCCCCGGCGCGGGCGAGGTGGTCGCGGAGCCGGCCGTTGGTCGGGCCGAAGGTGTCACCGCAGCCGACGTCGAGGAGGATGAGGCGTTCGCCGGTATTGACCAGCAGCGTGTTGATGTGGCCGATGACCCGGTCGGCGGGGACGAAAGCGTGGCGGAGCGCGCCGTGAACCTCGTCGGCCGAGACGTTGGCCCCGATGGTGGGGTGGGCGGGCTCGATGGGGAACCAGCCGTCGTTGAGGACGGTGATCTCGACGTCGCCGAGGCTGAGTCGGTAGAAGCCGGCGCCCTGGAAAGCGGCGGGGTCGGCCGACGGGTCTCGGATGGTGGCGGGAGTGGACAGGTGGTCGTCGGCGACCGCGTGGGCGGCCGGGACCAGGCCGGCGGCCGCGGCCGCGGTGCCGAGGCCCAGGGCTTGGCGGCGGGTCAGGGTGGCGGTGGCGGGGGTGGTTTCGG
>JBCBSA010000312.1:0-3696 GCA_039819425.1 Planctomycetota bacterium | reverse complement strand
ACAGAAGCTCCGTACCTTCCTGCCCCCGTCGCTCCGGCCCGCGGCGGAAGAGGAGGCGGCGTGACCTACAAAGCCGCCGATGGGCATCGGCGGTCTTGCGATTCCCGTTCACCGCGGCCCCGGATAGTCCGGGGGCCGCGAAGGCCACGGGTGACTGCCGCGGCTCTGTGAAAAGCCATGTCCAAGAACAAGTGCAAATGCCCGCCCCCCGGCGCCCCGGCGTGGATGACCACCTACGGGGACATGATGACGCTGCTGCTGTGCTTCTTCGTCCTCATCGTCTCGTTCTCCGAGATCAAGAAGGAAGACCAGTTCCAGGCCGTCATCGAGCACATCCAGGAGGCCTTCGGCATGATGGGCGGCGGCGGCAAGATCCCCATCACCGACGACCCGGCCCTGTCGCTGATCGAACGCCTCGACGCCCTGCGGCTCAAGCAGGAGAAAGTCCCCAACCGCAGCAACACCAAAGACCCCGGACAGGCCGGCCGCGAACCCCAGGTCACCAAGGTCCGCGAGGGCCTGATGATCACCACCGGCGGCCGGATCACGTTCGAGCCGGCCTCGGCGCTCCTGACCGAGGAGTCGAAGGAGTCGCTGCGGCAGCTCGCCGAGGTGTTCAAGGGCTGGGAGAACCTGGTCGAATTGCGGGGCCACGCCGCGTCGCTGGAGATGCCCGAGACGGGGACGGCCCAGTTCACGGACCTGTGGCACTTAAGCCACGCCCGGGCCAAAGCTGTCTTCGATTATTTGACGATGGACCTGGGGGTGGACCCCGACCGGTTCCGCCTGACCGCGAACGCCGATCGCGAGCCGCTGGACGCCCGGGCCGCCGACTCGGACGACGCGGAGGTGAACCGGCGGGTCGAGGTGCTGGTGAGCGAGTCGCTCAAACAAGATTTCACCCAACCCGAGACCGGTAGCCGAAGTTAACCCGAAGCGCCCACGTGGGGGCGGAACCCGACCGAGAGACGAACATGGCCGACGAAAACGCCGCCGCCGAAGCCGCCCCCGGGAGCGAGGGCGGAGAAAAGAAGAAGGGCCTGCCGCTGATGCCGATCATCGCGGTGATGGCCGTGCTGCTGATCGAGGCCGCGGTCATCGTGGCGTTGTTCATGTTCAGCGGCGGGGCGAGCGAGGTGAAAGCCGAGCCCGGCACCGCGGACCTCCTGGCCGCCGGCGAGGAGCCGGCCGAGGTCCTCGTGATCGCCGGCAAGTTCCAGAACACCAAGTCCGGCCGCAGCTTCATGTACGACACCGAGATCTACGTCGTCGTGAAGCAAAAAAACTTCGACTTCGTCTCCGAGCGGAAGGAGTCGATGCACGCGTCGATCACCAAGGACGTCACCACGATCTTCCGCCGGGCCGAGCCGTCGCACCTGCGCGAGCAAGAACTTTCGACGCTGACCCGACAGGTCGCCGCCGCCCTCGAGAGCCGCTTCGGTGAAGACGAGTCCGGCGAGCCGTACATCCAACAAGTCCTTATTACCAAGTGCATGGAATTCGCTTCGGACTATTAACGACGATGAATGTCGATTGTTCTCGTTAACCCCGGGCTCTGCCCGGGGGCCATCCGGAACACCTCCCGGCAAAGCCGGGGGCCAACGGCCAACCCCAACGACCACCCAACCGCCAAACCACCCACCGCCCAATGTCCGACGCTCCCTCCGATCCGATGGCCGATCTGGCCGACGACGACTTCATCGCCCAGATGCTGGCCGAGGCGCAGTCGTCGGTGGACGAGATCGCCGACGCCGTGGGCGGCGAGGGCGGCGGCGACGACCGCGGGATCGATCTGTTGGGCGACGTCGACCTGGACGTGTCGATCGAGCTGGGGCGGACCGAGATGCTGGTCGAGGACGTGCTCCGGCTGCAGGCGGGCAGCGTGGTCGAGCTGGACAAGCTGGCGGGCGACCCGGTGGACGTCTACGTGAACGGCCGGCTGGTGGCCCGCGGCGAGGTGCTGGTGCTGAACGATAACTTCTGCATCCGGGTCAGCGAGATCGTGGCCGACCTGGAGGAAGAGGCCCAGGCCGCCGCGGCCGACGCCGGGGCGGGCGAAGCGGAAGCCGAGCCGGAGGAAGACGCGGAAGCCAAAGCCGAACGCGAGATGCTCGAAGCGATGAAGAGTGCCGGCGCGGGCTGAGGCCCCGCCACGGAAAACGATGGATATCACCCGGCGTCGTCGGCGGCGAGCAGGATGCTCGCCCCGACCCACAAGGCAGACGCCGCCCCGAAGCAGCACCGGCCAGGAGGGCCAACGTGCCACGCCCCGCGAACCTGTTTGTCATCCTGTGCCTCGCCGCCGCGCCGCTGGGCGTGTCGGGGCAGGATGCCGCGCCGCCCGAGGCGGAGCAGCGCCTCGCCGAACTCGCCGAGCGCTACGCCGGCGAAGGCCGGGCCGACGCGGCCCGCCCCGTCGACATCGAAGACACCCCGCTCGGGGCGTCGGCCTCCGGTGAATCACGCCCCGCGGGCCTCACGAACGACAGCGCGGGTATCGAGGAACCTACGGGCGGCTGGTTGCTGTCGACGCTGGCGGCGCTGGGCGTGGTGATCGGCCTGATCTTCGCGACGCGTTGGGCGTTCGCCAAGCTCGGCGGGCAGACGATCGCCCGGCCGACGCCCGCGGTCGAGGTGCTGTCGCGCACGGCCGTGGCTCCGAAGAACCAGGTGCTGCTGCTCCGTGTCGGCCAGCGCGTGCTCGTCGTCGGCGACTCGTCGTCGGGCCTGCGCACCCTCGCCGATCTGGACGACCCCGAGGAGGTCGCCGGCCTCTTGCAGTCGGTCACGGCCGGGAGCGAACGCAGCCTCAGCGGCGGTTTCAACCAGCTCGTCGCCCGGTTCAACGGCGAGTACGACGGCGAAGCCCGTACGAAGGTCGAAGGCGGCGATCCCGACGAGTTCCGCCTCGATCGCACCCGCGACTCGCTTTCGGGTCTCGTGTCACGCCTCCGCACGCTGGCCCCCGGAAGTGACGGAGGTTCCGCATGACCCCCGGAAGTGTTTCACTCCGCGTTTTGGTGGTGACGGCTGTCGTATCGGTGGCCATGACTTCGGGGGCGCAAGACGCCGAGCCGTTGGACCCCTTCAACCCGATCTCGGTCCTCGAGAACGCCAACGGCGCGCTGCCGATCGGCCAGGAGACCGACGGCGGCGACGCCCCGGCCGTGGAGGGCGGGCTCAGCGCTTCGCTGTCGATCATCCTGCTGCTGACGGTGCTGACGCTGGCGCCGTCGATCCTGGTGATGTGTACCAGCTTCACGCGGATCATCGTGGTGCTGGCGTTGCTGCGTCAGGCGGTGGGGACGCAGTCGCTGCCGCCGTCGCAGGTGCTGGTGGGGCTGTCGCTGTTCATGACGGCGTTGATCATGATGCCGACGTTCGAGCGGATCAACAACGAGGCGCTCCAGCCGCTGCAGGCGGGGCAGATCGATCAGCTCGAGGCGTGGGAGCGGACGAAGCAGCCGCTGCGCGACTTCATGTTCGACCAGATCGACTACGCGGGGAACTGGGACACGGTCTACATGTTCATGGAGTACCGCGGCCAGGACACGAGCGAGCCGTCGGAGCTGCGGCGGAAGGATGTGGACATGCTGACACTGGTGCCGGCGTTCATCCTCAGCGAGCTGAAGGTGGCGTTTTTGATGGGGTTTCGGCTGTACCTGCCGTTCCTGGTGGTCGACATGGTGGTGAGCA
>JBCBSA010000311.1:0-3731 GCA_039819425.1 Planctomycetota bacterium | reverse complement strand
GCTCGGGGCGGCGGTCGCCCGCCGCCGCCGTCGCCTCGGGCGTCTCGGGCAACGACCGCAGGAACTGACGCACCACCACCCCCGCGTCCGGCCCGTCCGCGTCGGCGATCAACCCGTTCACCAGCGCCGCCGCGTTCGCCACGCCCTGGGCGCCCGCCGCATCGCCGAGCTGCACGGCCAACTGGCTCCGCAGCGCCGCGAGCTGGATCGCCGGGTCGCCCGTCCGGCGGGCCGCCGCTTCGAGCAGCGACGCCACCGCCGGGGTCGCCGGCTCGGTCGTCGCCAACGCATACACCATCCGGTTCCGCGCCAGGTCCAGCGGGCTGGCCAGCAGCTGCTCGGTCAGCCGGAACGCCGCGTCGCCGACCACGGCCCGCCCCGGGTACCCCGACGCCGCGACCGCCGTGGCCAGCAGCCGCTGCGTCCAGGGGTGCGGGTCCGCCGCCAACGCCGACAGCCGGGCCATCGCCACGTTTTCCTCGGCCGTGAACACGCCGTCGCCCGTGGCCGCGCCCCGGGCCCCCGCCCCGCCGGCCATCTGGGTCAGCAACTCGAAGTCCTCGAAGCTCATCGCCCACGGCCCGGCGTCCCCGCCCCCCCCCCCCCCCTCCGAGCCCCGGCCCCCCCACCTCGTACACCGCCCACACCGTCTCGGGCAGCTCCGTCTCGAACCGCTCGGGCAGGGCCCGCACCAGGTCCACCAGGTCCCGGTAGGCTTGGTTCGCCGCCCGCTCGGCCGTCACCTGCTCGCGTCGACGCAGCGAAAACTCGCGGGAGCTCTCGCCGGCGTTCCGCGTCGGCCGGTCGCCACGCACCGGTTCGAGCGCCCGCAGCCGGGGCGGGTCGAGCTTCAGCAGGTACGGCTCGTTGCCGGGCTTCACGACCCCGCCCGTGATGATCCGGGTCGACTCCCACGCCACCCGACCCGGTCGGCCCGCTTCACCGGGCGTCAGGATCAACTCCCGCGCCAGCCGCGGCGCCCCGTCGGGAACGGCCGACTCACCCACGCCCACAACGTCGAGCCCCGGTGCTCCGCCCCCGAGATTCCGAGGGTTTCGGAGGTCCGTGGTTGGCCGGTCGAGGTCTTCTAACAGCGTCGCCAGGTCCATCAACGCTTCGGGCGTCGGCCCGGCGCCCCCGACCGCCGCCGGCCCCGCCCCCGGACTCGGCAACGCCCACGCGATAAACCGCCCCCCCGAAAAATCCAGGGCCGGCTCCTCGAGCACGCCCCCCGCCGAGCCCGGCGTCACCCGCATCGGCAGCTGAATCATGCTCCGCCCGGGGACCGCCTGCACGTCCCAAACCGGCCCGCCCAGCGCCCCGCTCATCACCCGGGCCTCGGTCAGCAGCCGCTCCAGCTGCACCGCGGCCCGCGGCGGCTCCGCCTCCTCCACCGCCTGGGCCTCCAGGCCCGGCCCCATCCCCCAACCAACCAAACCCGCCAGCGCCCAGGCCACGCCCAGGCCCGGTGTTCCGCTCGATCGACACGTCCACATCGGTGGTGACTCCGTTCGCCCGACTACACACATCACAGACCCAAAAACCCACGACCTCCTCCCCTTCAAGCCGTGAGTCCACAACAATCGACGACGCTAATCATACCGATGACGCCCGAAACGCCTCCGACGAGGGATGCTCAAACCCGAGATTTTCTTCGCCGAATTTCACGGCATGTCCCGCCGCTTCGCCTAATTCACGGGCAGCGGACACGCATCAGGTTTCTCGAGCGCGCGGCGCTCGCAAAAAAAACGCGGCTGTACCGATTAACCCTAATCACTTTCAACGCCAACGCTAAGGACGGTTTTCACACCCCCGACGCCCCCAAATCCACCGCCCTCCACCGCCCCGACAAAAACCTTGGCACCGGACTTGCCTAATTGCTTACCGTCACACAGAAAACACCTCGCGTGTGTGTGAAACAAAAACTGAAGCAGGCCACCCCCGCGACGGTCGTGGGGGGCGATAAGCGGGCACCTTTGCGGGTGCCCGCTTTTTTTATCGCGCGCAACGCCGAAACGAGACGGCGAACCGCCCTACCCGTTTTTCAGATCGTGCCAACGTTTAGCGGGTGCGGCGAAACCGCCCTCGTCGGTCGATCGCGGGACGCTGCGCGTCACCCGCTTGGGAATCGCCGTCTTTCATCCACACCCCGGACCGATGTTCACCCGATGGACCGATAAAAATCGCGAATCGGGTTCATATTCGGCGATGAATACGGTCCACCGCCCCGAAAACGAGCTAATAATGGGCGTATTTTTAAAATATCGCCTACTGCTTGGGCATAAAAAATAAATTGCGATTGCATTGCGTGCAATCTCTCGTTAGCATGCCGTGCAACTAACGGGTCCATCCGCCGTGCGCTGTGGTACGGGGATCGACGGGATGAGCGTCCTTTTCGGACACACCTAGACAGGAGCGAACCGATGTCAATGTTGAGAGGTCGTTGGGTGCTGCTGCTCGCCGTAATGGCGAGTGGCCTGTGGATGGCGGAGGCGTCTTGGGCGCAGACCGCTGAAGAGGCGACCGCGCTCGCCGAGGCCGTCGCGGCCGCCGAAGAGGCGGGCGATTACTCCGTCGAATACGCCAGCCCGGACGACGGCGACTACAGCATCGCGATCGTCGATACCCCCAAGTTCACGATCGACAACCTCTGGATCTGCATCGCCGGGTGCCTGGTGTTCATCATGCACCTGGGCTTCGCGATGGTCGAGTCCGGCCTGACCCGAGCCAAGAACACCGTCAACATCCTGTTTAAGAACTCGATGATCATCTGCATCGGGTTCGTGACCTACGGGATCATGGGCTTCAACCTGCACTACCCCGGCTTCGCCGACGAGTCGGCCGGCTGGTTCGCGTTCGCGGGCTTCGGGTTCCTGGCTCAGGGCAGCGAGATCCTCAACGATCCGGGCCTGATGACCTCCAGCGGCTACGGGTTGGACATGACGGCCTACGCCG
Organism: Planctomycetota bacterium; assembly: GCA_039819425.1. Lineage (GTDB taxonomy): Bacteria > Planctomycetota > Phycisphaerae > Phycisphaerales > Phycisphaeraceae > Algisphaera. The sequence continues at coordinate 776 of JBCBSA010000311.1, read as the reverse complement.
ACTTCTTCTTCCAGGCGATGTTCTGCGCGACCGGCGCGACGATCGTCTGCGGCTCGGTGGCCGGCCGGATCAAGCTGCTGCCGTTCCTCATCTTCATCACGTTCTTCACCGCCGTCGTGTACCCGCTGGTCGGTTCGTGGCACTGGGGCGGCGGCTTCCTTGCCAAGCTGGACACCAGCTTCTACGACTTCGCCGGCTCGACGGTCGTGCACTCGGTCGGTGGCTGGGGCGCTCTGGTCGGGGCGATCGTGCTCGGGCCCCGGCTGGGCAAGTACGCGGCCGACGGCACGCTGCAGCCGATCCCCGGCCACAGCATGCCCATGGTGACCATCGGTGTGTTCCTCCTGTGGTTCGGCTGGTTCGGGTTCAACGGCGGCTCGGAGCTCGCGGCCGACGCCGGGCTCGTCTCGCTAGTCCTGTGCACCACGACGTTCGCCGCCGCCTCGGGCGGCCTGGCCACCGCGATCACCTCGTGGGTAGTGGGCGGTAAGCCCGACCTGACGATGGCGCTCAACGGCATCCTGGCCGGCCTGGTCGGGATCACCGCCTCCGCCGACCAGATGGCGATGTGGGAAGCCGTGCTGATCGGTGCGATCGCCGGCGTGCTCGTCTACGTCTCGGTCCGGCTGCTCGACAAGCTCAAGATCGACGACCCGGTCGGTGCCGTGTCGGTCCACCTGACCTGCGGCATCTGGGGCACGCTCGTGGTCGGCATCTTCGGCGACTCGGCCGGCGGTGCCCAGCTGACCTCGCAGGCCATCGGCATCGTCGTCGTC
>JBCBSA010000310.1:0-3743 GCA_039819425.1 Planctomycetota bacterium | reverse complement strand
GAACACGAGCGTCGACGCCGCGGCGGTGCTGGACGCGACCACCGAGGCGGCCCGCAACGTCGAGGCGATGAGCGCCGCCGCCCTCCGCGTCGCCGTCGCCTTCGCCGAGGCCTTCGAGACCCACGGCCAAGAGGCCGCCGCCCGCCACGCCGTCCGCGAACGCCTCGCCAAGCCCTGCCCCGCCGCCACCCGCGCCCTGCTCGACGCCCCCCCCACCGAGTGCGAGCAGAGCGCCGCCCAGCTCCACACCCTCGACCTCCACGAACTCCGCCCCGGCATGTTCACCGCCGGCCCCATCCACCTCACCGACGGCCGGTCCCTCCTGGGCCGCGGCCGCGAACTGACCGGCGCCCTCATCGCCCAGGTCCACGCCTGCGCCGAGCGCGGCCTCCTCGCCCCGCCTTTCGACCTCCTGATCCCCGACGGCCTCGACCTCCGCCCGGAGCCGGCCCCTTCCGAAGACGAGCCCCTCGGCACCTACGACGAGAGCCCGCCCCCCGCCAACGCCGCTTGAAACAATAGACAGGAATCTCCCCCGATAGCCGGGTTGCTACGCAACCCGGTCAGCGACGCATAACGTCGCGGCTATGGCGGCCATTGATCGCCCGACGTAACAAACCGGTTTCGTTTCAGTAGAAGCGGATTTCCGGCTCCCGCCCCTATTCATGGCGCAGCGCCACGATCGGGTCCTGACGCGACGCCCGCACGGCGGGGTACAGCCCGAACACCACGCCCACCAGCACCGCGAACACGAACGCGATCACCACCGGCAACGCCAACACCACCGGCGGCTCGAGCCCGCCGTGGTTCCGCGCGTACCACGAAAGCGAAAGCGACACGCCCAGCCCCGCGGCGATGCCGATCACCCCGCCGGCGCACGACAGCGTCGTCGTCTCGACCAGGAACTGCGCGACGATGTGCCGGCGCGTCGCGCCCAGCGCCCGGCGGATCCCGATCTCCTGCGTCCGCTCCGTCACCGACGCGAGCATGATGTTCATGATCCCCACCCCGCCAACGAACAGCGACAGCCCGCCGATCACGATCATCAGCACGTTCGACCGCAGCTGCACCCGCTCGGCCTGCTCGATCAGCTCCAGCGGGACGATCAGCGTCACGTCCTGCGTGTCGTCGTGCTCGGTGTCGATCAGCCGCTGCAGCTTCTCGGCCACGGGTCGGACGGCCGCCTGGTCGGGCAGCTGCACGATCAACTCGCTGACCTCGACCATGGTGCGTTCGGTCGTACCCTGGCCGCGGGACTGGCGGATATCGCCGAAGCGGGTGGCGGCGGTACGCAGGGGGACGTGGATGTCGTAGTTCAGGTCCCGGCCGACCAGGGCCGTGCCCGCCCCGCCGGCAAGCCCGACGCGGCGCAGCACGCCGACGACGACAAACCGCTGCCGGTCGACCAGAAAACTTTCGCCCAGCGGGTCCATCAGCGGGAACAACGCGTCGGCGACCTCGGCCCCGATGACCGCGAAGTTGCGCGTGTTCTGGTCGTCGGCATCGGTGAGGTACCGCCCGCGGGCCAGCGTGAGCGACGCGGCGTCGAGCAGCTCGGGTGTCGTGCCGAACACGACGCCGGGCACACTCCGGCTGCCGCGGCGGATGCGGTCGCCGACGCGCTTGAGCGGGACCAGGCGGTCGACCGGCTCGACGGTGTCTTCGATGCGGCGGACGTCACGCCGGGTCAGGCCGTAGACCGAGAGGCGGGTCGCCCCGTCCTGCCCGGCGACGGTGGAGCTGGGCGGCTGGACCGAGCGGACGATGATGTTGTTGGCCCCGAGACGGAGGATGTCGGCGATGGCGGCGCGTTTGGTGCCCTCGCCGTAGGCCGCGATGGCCACCACGGCGCCGACGCCGATGATGATGCCCAGGGCCGTGAGCAGCGACCGCAGCTTGTGGACCCAGAGGTTGGCGAGCCCGAGGCGGAGGGTGGCGAGGAGGAAGTTCATCGTGGGGAATGGGGTCGCTGAGATTCTAAATTGCCGGCGGTCAGCGATCGTCGGCTCGACGCCACGCACCGAGCCGCGAACGATTATCGTAATCACTATGGCCGAGATCGAAGTCGGGCCCGAGACGGAAGGCGACGCGTCGTGGTCGTACGAGGTGACGGTGTTCGATGCGGGGCGGGCACACCGGTTTTCGGTGACGCTGGGGTTTCAGGACTACGACCTGTGGAGCCGGGGCCGGGTGAGCCCGTCGCGGGTGGTGGAGGCGGCGTTCGAGTTTCTGCTGGCCAACGAGCCGGCGGGAGCGATCCTGTCGAAGTTCGACTGCTCGGTGATCCGCCGGTACTTCCCGGCGGTGGACGAGGAGCTGCCCAAGCGGATCTGAGGTGACGGGTTGATCGAAGCGGTGCTCATCGCGAACGGGGGGTTGCTGTTGGTGGCGGTGGTGTCGCTCGTGGTGTTGCTGCGGCGGCGGGTCGACGTGGCGAGCGGGCTGACGCCGCTGCGAGAGGCGATGGACCGGCTGGACCGGCGGGTAACCGACGAGGCGGCGCAGACGCGGCAGGCCGGTCAGGACGCGGGCAAGTCGCAACGTGAAGAACTGGCCGCGGCGCTCAAGCGCGAGGCGGCCGGCACCAACGAGACGCTCGACCGGATGGCGCACCTCCAGAAGACCCGCCTCGACGACGTCGGGCAGCGGCTGGAGAAACTCACCGCCGCCAACGAAGCGAAACTCGAAGCGGTCCGCCAGCAGGTCGAGGCGAAGCTCGCCGCGCTGCAGGAGGGCAACGAGAAGAAGCTCGAGGCGATGCGGCTGACCGTCGACGAGAAGCTGCAGAAGACGCTGGACCGCCGGCTGGGCGAGAGCTTCGCGCAGGTGAGCAAGCGTCTCGAAGCGGTGCAACGCGGGCTCGGCGAGATGCAGCAGCTCTCGGGCGAAGTCGGCGACCTCAACCGGATGATGAGCAACGTCAAGTCGCGCGGGACGTGGGGCGAGTACGTCCTGACGGGGCTGATCGAGCAGGCGTTGACGGTGGAACAATACGAGACGAACTGCAAGGTTCGGCCGAGGTCGGACGTGCGGGTGGAGGTCGCGGTGAAGCTGCCGGGGCCGGAAGAGGGCGGCGATCCGGTGTGGCTGCCGATCGACTCGAAGTTCCCGCGGGAGGAGCACGAACGGATCGAGGAGGCGATGCGTCACGCCGACGCCGAGGCGGCCGAACGCGCCCGCCGGGGGTTGGAACAGGCCGTGATGAAATCGGCCCGCGACGTCCGGGACAAGTACGTCGCCCCGCCGCACACGACGGACTTCGCGATCCTGTTTCTGCCGACCGAGAGCCTGTACGCCGAGCTGCTGAGCCGGCCGGGGCTGGTGGACCGGCTGCAGCGCGAGTGCCGGGTCAACCTCGCGGGGCCCTCGACGCTGCTGGCGCTGCTCAACAGCTTGCAGATGGGATTCCGCACGCTGGCGATCCAGAAACGATCGGGCGAGGTGTGGAAACTATTAGGCGGGGTGAAGACCGAGTTCGGCCGGTTCGAGAAGTGGATCGAGGCGGTCAACAAGAAGCTCGACGCGGCCCGGAAAGAGATGGACGAGGCGGGCAAGCGGACACGCCAGATGAACCGCCGGCTGGCGAAAGTCCAAGAGCTGCCGGCCGAGGAAACCTCCGACGTACTCGGCCTCGACGTCTCCCGAGGCGACGACCACGAGGGCTCGACACCGCAAGACACGCCATAGCGCGTCCCGACTCCACGTTTAGCGGGTGCGGCGCAGCCGCCCTCTCCGGGGGGCCA
>JBCBSA010000309.1:0-3759 GCA_039819425.1 Planctomycetota bacterium | reverse complement strand
TCGTCCCGGCTGGTGCGCGAGCTGCGCGACAACCGCCAGCTCGTCACGTCGATCGACGCGTTCAACTACTCGGCCCAGCACGCCGGCGAGCAGGTCGAGCGCGTAGTCGTGCTCGCCGCCCAGCCGGACGCCCGGCCACAGCAGCCGCACCCGCGGCCGGGTGATCGCCGCCACGCCCTCCACGACCACGGGGCCGGTCGTTTCCGCGGGAGGTGCGACGGGGAACGAAAGCTCGGGCAGCTCACCCGTCGGCACGTCGCCCCACAGCGCGGCCACCTGTTCGATCACTTGCGGGGGGTCGATGTCGCCGACGACGACGAAAACCATGTTGTTGGGCACGTACATGCGGCGGTAGAAGTCGTAGAGCTCGTCGCGGCTGACGGTCAGAAATTCGTCGAGGTAGCCGATGGTCGGGTGGGCGCCGGGGTGGGTGGGGGTGTCGGCGAAGCGGGCCTGCTGGGTGAGCTTCCAGTGGATGCGGCCCGGGTCGCCCTGGCCCATCGAGAACTCGCTCTGGATCACGTCGCGTTCGCGCTCGTACTCCGATTGCAGGACGACGTTGTTCTGCATCCAGTCGGACAACAGGTCGACGGCCGTCGCCGTGTGTGCCGAGGTCGTGTTGATGTAGTAGCGGACGGTGTCGAGGCTGGTCGCCGCGTTGGTCTGAGCGCCGATGCGGCCGAGCGTGGCGGTGGACTGGGCCTCGGTGCGGTTCGTGGTGGTGCCACCCGAGACGAGGTGTTCGAGGAAGTGCGACAGCCCGGCCCCGACGTGTTCCTGTTCGTAGAGCGAGCCGGTTTTGACCCACGCCTGCACCGAGACGACCGGGGCGGTGGGCACCGACTGGGCCACGATCACCATGCGGTTCGGCAGCTCGGCGACGAGGCGGTCGGGCCGCTCGGACAGCAGGGTGTAGGCGTTCGTCGCTTCGGCGACGCCGGGGGATACGCCGGCCGTGTCGTTGATCACTTCCGGGGGCGGGGGGGCGGTATCGGTCAAAACAACGGGCTCCTGACAGGCCGAGAGCACCAGCCCGGCGGCGAGCAGCAGCGGGGCGGTCGACGGCCGGACGGTTCGGGGAACGTGAGACATCGTGGGCTCCTGTTCGGCCCCGGGGCGGACGGGACGAGGCATGCTAGCGGCTAGGCCGTCGGTAAATCCGCGGGGCGACGCCTAAAGTCACCCATGAGACTTCGACATCCCAACGTCTTTTTCTTGACCGCCTGCTTGTCGCTCGGCTGCGCCGCCACGACAAAAGCCGAGCCCGACGATGTCTCCCTCGACGGATCGGACCCGCCACCCGTCCTGGTCGAAGCCGAGCTGCCGGCCGGCTACCCCGCGCCCGGCCCGGCCGGTGAGGTCCGGCTCAAGGAGTATCCCGTGTACCGCGCCGCCCGCGCCGAAGGCCGCAACGCCTTCGGGCGGTTGTTCCAGCACATCTCGCGCCACGACATCCCGATGACCGCGCCCGTCGAGATGACCCTGGGCGTCGATGCCTCCGATAGCGCAGGCGACGCGGTCGCCCGCCTCGACATGTTCTTCATGTACGAAACCCCCGACCAGAGCCCCGCGCCGCAGGAGGTCGAGGGCGAACCCGTCGAGGTCCTGGACCTACCGGCGGTCACGGTGCTGTCGCTGGGGTTCTTCGGCGACGCCGACGACGCCCGGGTCGCCGAGGTACTCGCCCGGCTCGACGCCGAATTGGCCGACCGCCCGGACCTCGAGGCCGCGGGCCCGCCGCGGTTGCTGGGCTACAACAGCCCGTTCGTCCCGCGAGACCGCCGGTTTTACGAGGTGCAGCAACCCGTCCGCCCGGCCGAAGCACCCCCGGAAGCAAGCCCGCAAGTCACTCCGCAACCGCCCGCCGACGCCGAGGCGTCCGAGCGTTGACAGACGCGGTCGGCGTCCCGAGAATGCCTCGCCGTCGCCACCGTAGCTCAGTTGGTAGAGCAGAGCTTTCGTAAAGCTCAGGTCGCTGGTTCGAGTCCAGTCGGTGGCTGTTGGTTCACCGTGACACGCCGGCCCGGTCTGATTAGACTTTGGACGTCCCGGTCCGATCAAGGAAGATCTGTCATGACGTGTACGCTGAGTCGGTGCTGCCTGTCGTTGGTTTTGGTGCTTGGTCTGTCGGCCGCGGGGTGTTCCTCGCGGACGTTCCCGCCCAGCTACATCAACATCCCGCCGGAGAACGGCGACTGGGCGTTCAACGACCCCAACGCCCGGGACGTCCGGGAGATCAAGGTGCTAGCGGTCCGCAAGTCGCTGGAGCGCGAGCCGATCGGCGGGCCCTATGAGCTGCGGCTGCCCGAGAGGACCGAGCCGGTGACGTACGCGTTGGTCGCGCGTGAGCTGGGGGCCGACGCGTTGGTGCCGGCGCACATCCCGGCGGTCGCGTTCGACGAAGACGGCAAACCGATCCCCCCGGAAGAGGGCGAGTTCCCGGTGGCGCCGACGCAGCCCGAGGGGCCGCTCACCCTCGGCGAGTTCCCGACGATCGAGGTGCGGGCGATCCGCGTGCGGGCCGGCGACGGGCAGGTCGATCTCGTGCGGCCGAGCACGACGGGCCGGCGGCTGACGACGGTATATCTCGATTGGGAGCCGGGCCACGGCTGGCACGCCGACAAGGTCCGGGCGTGGCGGGTCGACCCGGACCGGGTGCCCCAGCCCATCGGCCCCACGCCGCGTGGTTCGGCCGGGCAGGCCGCCCAGGCCGGAGAGTGACATGACCATCGGCAGACGCCCGACGTCGCTGGGGAAGTTGACGGTCGCCGTGGCGGCCGTGCTGGTGTCGGCCGACGTGTGGGGGCAGACCGAGGCGGACCGCCAAAGCGCGGCCGCGCCGTCCTCGCCGCGCGAGATCATCGACCGGCTCGTGCGGGAACGGGCCGCGGCACCGATCGTCCCGCAACAGGTCCGGCCGCCGGTCGAGACGATCCCGTCGCGGGTGGGCGTGCCGGCGACGACGGTGGACTTGGACCCCGCGGTGGTGGGGGTGTTGCCGGGCGACCCGCTGCCCCGCCTGCGGCGCGAGGGCGAGTTCGTCATCGAGCGCGCCGGCCGGCTGACGCCGATCGAAGAGGGCGCTTTGTGGGTGTTCGCGTTCGACCCCGCCCCCGGCAAAACCGACCTCCGCCCGATGGTCGTGCAGTTCTGTCAACGCCTGGCGTCGATGCAGGACACGCTGATCCAGCTCGACAAGACGGAACTGGCGTTCACGATCACCGGGCAGGTGCACACGTATCGCGGCGTGAACTACCTGCTGCCCACGGCGATCGCCGGCACGCGCGAGCTCCCCGAAGCGGCGTTGGACCGGGTGCGTGCCGCCGAGCCCGAGCCCGCCGCGACACCCTTCGCCGACGCCCCCCGGCCCGACGCGCCCGAGACGCCCGCCACGTTCGAGGGCAGCGCCCCGGCCGACCCCCAAGCCCTGATCGAAGACCTGCTCGAGCAACGCGACGCCGCGCCGTCTCGGCCCGATACCGCCCCCGTTGTCTCCGCCGCCGACCAGGCCCTCGAGGACGCGCTCGAGGGCATCAAGCCCCAAGACGAAAACACCAAGAAGCTCCGACGGGAGGGCGAGTACTTGGTCAACCGCCGCGGCCGGCTGATCCGGGGCATCACCGGCGGGGGGCTGAGCAACGTGCTCTTCGCGTTCGACGCCGATGGCGCCGACCCCGCCGCCGCCGAGCCGCCGATGCGGCTGATGCCCAGCAAGATGCTGGAGTTCATGGAGGACGCCGTCGTCGAGCGCGGGGACGC
>JBCBSA010000308.1:0-3759 GCA_039819425.1 Planctomycetota bacterium | reverse complement strand
GCCGGCACCCTCAGCGGCAACCCCCTGGCCATGGCCGCCGGCACCGCGACGCTCGACGCCCTCGCCGCCGACGATTACGCCGCTTACGCCGGACTCGAAGCCACCTCCGCCGCCCTCGAGGCCGGCCTGCGCCACGCCGCCGCCGAGGCCGGCTGCCCGATCTTCATCACCCGCGTCGGCTCGATGCTCGGCGTGTTCTTCGTCGAAGAGGACGGCCAACCCGTCACGAACTACGCCGAGGCCACCGCGACACGCACGGACCGCTACGCGGCGTTCTTCGGGGCGATGCTCGACGCCGGCGTGATCCTGGCCCCGGCGGCGTTCGAGGCCTGGTTCGTCTCGACGGCCCACGACGAATCGTGTATTACTCGGACCCTCGACGCGGCGGAGAAGGCCTTCCGGGCCGCGGCCGCGATCGGGTGACGGCGGATGATTGATGAGAGATGGCGGACGGTCCCGCTTTCCCGTTTTAAACCTTCCGCAGCTCTTCAATCCGCCATTCACTATCCGACATCCGCCATGTCCACCTTCACCCTCCTCGCCGCTGACAAACTCGCCGACGAAGGTCTCGAGTTCGTGCGTTCGCAGCCCGACGCCGAACTACTCGATCGGCCCGATTTGGTTGACCTCAAGAAAGACCGGGGGCAAGACGCCGTCGACGCCGAGGTGGGTGAGCTGCTCGCGGCCGGCGGGGTCCACGCGATGGTGGTGCGTTCGGGGATCAAGGTGACCGCCGCGATGCTCGCCGAGCCGGGCGACCTGCGGGTGATCGCGCGAGCCGGCGTGGGCGTCGACAACATCGACCTCGCCGCCGCCACCGACAAGGGCATCCTCGTGGTCAACACCGCCGAGGCGTCGACGATCACCACGGCCGAGCACGCCTTCGCGCTGATGATGGCGCTGATGCGAAACGTCGGTCCGGCTTACAGAGTCATGACTTCAGGCGGGTGGGACCGCAACAAGTTCAAGGGGCGGCAGCTCCACGGCCTCACGCTCGGCGTCGTCGGGCTGGGGCGCATCGGACGCACCGTCGCCGAGCGCGCCCTCGCCTTCGGCATGAACGTCGTCGGCTACGACCCCTTCGTCAACCAGGACCTCGACCTCGCCGGCACCACCGTCAAGACCTACCGCGACTTCCGGGACTTGCTGCCCCACGCCGACGTCCTGTCGTTCCACGTGCCCAAGACCCCCGAGACCACCGGCATGCTCGACGCCGAGACCTTCGCGCTCTGCCGCGAAGGCGTCTACGTCGTCAACGCCGCCCGCGGCGGGATTATCGATGAGGCCGCCGTGGTCGAAGCCTGTGGGTCCGGCCGGTGCGGCGGCGCCGCCCTCGACGTGTTCACCAGCGAGCCGCCCCCGGAAGACTCGCCGCTGCGGTCACACCCGAAGATTCTGGTTACGCCCCACCTCGGGGCCAGTACCGTCGAGGCCCAGACCGCCGTGTCGGTCGACGCCGCCAAGGCGTGCTTGGCTTACCTGCGTGGAGAAGGCATTTCCGGAGCGGTCAACGCCGGCGGCGTCCGCGTCGACCTCACCGACCAGCAAGCCGCTTACGTCGACCTCGCCGACCGCATGGCCCGCCTCATCAGCCCGATGGTCACCCGCGGCATCGCCCAGCTCGACCTCGAAATCTGCGGCACCACCCTCGGCCCCGCCGCCGGCACCCTCGAACGCACCGCCCTCGTGGGCCTGCTCCAACGCCACTTCGACACCCCCCTCAACGTCATCAACGTCGCCGCCGTCGCCGACCAGCGCGGCATCGAGACCCGCGTCACCCAACGCGACCACTCCCCCACCGCCCCCACCCAGCTCACCCTCACCGTCCACGGCCCCCGGAATAAGGTCGAAGAGCGGCCCGCACACGAAGCCGACAAGGTCCGCCGCATCGTTGGCCGCGTCTACGACGACCTCCAGCCCCGCGTCGTCGAGATCAACGGCTACCCCATGGACATGGTCCCCGCCGGCCACATGGCCATCATCCAGAACGACGACCGCCCCGGCATGATCGGCCTGGTCGGCACCGAGTTCGGCAAAGCCGGCGTCAACATCGCCGACATGACCATCAGCCGCCGCTCCACCCCCGGAAGCTCGCAAGCGACGGCGCTGATGTTGCTCAAACTCGACGAGGCCGCGAGCTACGAACTCAACGACGCCCTCGGCGAGCGCGAGGGGATCCTCAAGATCGCGTCCGTGCATCTGCCGGAAGCACCGACCGCATCTGGGGTGTAACCGTGGAATATCGCTTTACGTGGAACGAAGCCAAATCCGCTTCGAATCTGCGAAAGCACGGGGTATCATTTCTTGAAGCGAGTGAGGTTTTCTCCGACCCGCGGGTGTTGTTCGAATACGACGAGGAACACTCGGAATACGAAGATCGGTTCCACGCGATAGGTCTTTCAAACAACCTGCGAATGCTGCTGGTCGTCCACACCGAGCCGAGCGAGAACGCCGTCCGCATCATCAGCGCCCGGCCCGCCACCCCAACCGAACGTCAACGTTATGAGCGAAACCCCCGAAGATAAAATCAAACGGCTTTACGAATTCGCTCGCGGCGTCCGTCAACACGGCGCTTCGGTCGAGATCGAAACCGAGCGCGGCAAAGAAACCCGCGAACTGAAACCTACGGAACGCAGAGGCTCTAACTCGAAGAAGACGGACGAACCCTCTTCCGAAGACGCGGCCTAACTCGACCCGCGGTCACTTCGGCGGCAGCCCCAACCGTTCCATCACCTGCTGCAAATCCTCCCACACCTTGCGCCGGTTGTCCGGCGTGTAGGACCGCAGCAGGAACGCGGGGTGGAAAGTCGGCATCACGGCGACGGGCGGATCGACGGCGGTGTAGCGGTGCCACCGCCCCCGCAGACGGGTGACGCCCTCCTTGGTGTCCAGCAGCAGCTTCGCCGCGGGGCCGCCCAGCGTCAGGATCACCTCGGGGGCGATGATCTCGATCTGGCGTTGCAGGTACACGCCGCAGTCGGCGGCCTCGGCGGGGGTCGGCGTGCGGTTGTTCGGCGGGCGGGACTTCACCACGTTGGCGATGTAGACCCGCTCCCGGCTCAGGCCCATGGCGGCGAGCTGTTTCCCCAGCAGCTCGCCCGACGGGCCGACGAACGGCCGACCCTGGCGGTCCTCCTCGGCCCCGGGGCCTTCGCCGACGACCATGAGGCGGGCGGCGGGGTCGCCTTCGCCGAAGACGATCTGGGTATAGCCGGTGTTGGTGTGGTTGCAGAAGTTGCAGTTCGCCGCGTGTTCGTCGGCGAGCTCGGCGAGGGCTTGGGCCTTGCCCACGGCGTCGGCGGGGACGGGCTCGCGGGGCAACAGCGAGTCGGGAGCCACGCCGACCGGGGATACCGCGGGTGATGACGAAAGGATTTCTTCCGGGACTTGCCGGGGGGGATTCACCGGCACGGCCTCGACGCCCAGCAGACGATCGGTCTCGACGTGTTGGCGGAGGATGCGTCGGGTTCGTCGCGGTTCGGTCACACGGTTAAGATAGCTTTGCCGATCGCACACGGCCCCCGCCCCCGCACCGCATCCCCGCCATGACCCGAACGCCCACCGCGCCCGACCCCGAAGCGCCCCCGTCCACCGACCGCCTGAACCTCAAGCCCGGCCACGCCGCCGTCGTCGGCTTGCAGTGGGGCGACGAGGGCAAGGGCAAGGTCGTCGACCTGCTCACCGCCGACTTCGACGTCGTGGCGAGATACAACGGCGGCGCCAACGCCGGCCACACCGTCTGCGTCGGCGACCGCAAGT
>JBCBSA010000307.1:0-3764 GCA_039819425.1 Planctomycetota bacterium | reverse complement strand
CTATGACCTGCCCGAGGCGCACAACGACATGATCTTCGCGGTCATCGTCAACCGCTGGGGCATGCGCGGCGGGATCGGCGTGATGCTGCTGTACCTGGTGCTGATCGGCTCGATGTTCGCGGTGGCGGCGACGACGCGGGACCCCTTGGGCCGGCTGTCGTGCGTCGGGTTCGCGGCGATCTTTCTGGCCCAGGCGGTGATCAACATCGGGATGACGCTGGGCGTTTTGCCGATCACGGGGATCACGCTGCCGCTGGTGAGCTACGGCGGCTCGTCGCTGCTGTTTTCGTTCATGATGGTGGGGCTGACGCTGAACTTCGCCTCGCATCGGCCGGCGTATGTGACGCGGGAGTCGTTCGAGTTCGACGGTGCTGCCGGGCGACGCCGCGGATCGCTGCGTGGGGCGATGCCGCGGTAGCGGGGGACGCGTAGCATCACAAATGCGAAGGACGAGCGGTTCACACAGATGCGGGCTGGGCTTGGGCTGCGGGGCGTTGCTGCTGTATGCCGCGGGTCTCGGCGGGTGTACGATCGACGGCGGGGCGCAGGCCGAAGCACGGGCAAGCGATGTTGAGGCCCAGACTGCGGACGATAAGGAGACACGCCGCGAACGCCGGCCGACCAACCGCGAGCAATTCGGCGACCTGATCGTGCGTTGACGGGAGCGGTGCCGCGCGGCCGTCCCGTTGCGGTAGGGTGTCGCGATGCCGATCCCCGACTTTGTCCACCGCAACCTTGACGCCTTGGGGTTCGAGATGCCCCCGGAGGTACTCGATCGCCTCTCGGCGTACCTCGACCTCGTGCTCGACGCGAACCGCACCACGAACCTTACCGCCATCCGCCACCGCGAGCAGGCGTGGGGCCGGCTCATCATCGACAGCCTGACCCCGCTGCCGGGGCTGCCCGACGAGCTCGACGACCACCAGACGTTCCGGCTGATCGACATCGGCACGGGTGCCGGTCTGCCGGGGGTGCCGTTGGCGATCGCCCGGCCGGACCTGGACGTCACGCTGGTGGAGTCGACCGGCAAGAAGGTGGCGTTTCTCAACCGCGTGGTGGCCGAGTTGGGCCTCAAGAACGTGACCCCCGTGCAGGCCCGGATCGAAGACGTCGGGCAGGACCGCGGCGGCTTCCGGGGGCGGGGCCGGTACGACGCGGCGGTGAGTCGAGCGGTGGGGCCGATGCCGGTGGTGCTGGAGTACTCGCTGCCGCTGTTGCGGGTCGGCGGGCGGGTGCTGGCGATGAAAGGCCCCAAGGCCGAGCGCGAGCTCGCCGACAGCGGCGATGCGCTGGCGGCGCTCGGCGGCGGCGACGTGGCGGTGATCGAGGCGTACCCCGCGTCGTTCGAGAACGAGTTGGTCATCGTGTCGGTCATCAAGGCGTCGGCGACGCCGCGTGAATTCCCTCGGTTGCCGGGTGTTCCGAAGAAGACGCCGTTGTGAGCCGGCGGTCGCGATGGCGCCCGATCCCTCGCCCGTGGCGGCAGTGGGGAGACGGCGTTCGAGGCGGGTTGGCGGGGGGATTTATCGCGAGCTTCCCGGCGACGGCGGGGGCGGTAGGGCTAGCGGTGCGGTACGGGGATCACGTGGGGGCGGTGTCGCTGTCGCTAGGGGTCGCGGTGGTGACGGTGGCGGCCGGTGTGCTGGTCGGTGCAGGTTTGGGGTGGCGTTATGGGATCGCGGCGCGGGGGGCGTACCTGCTGGGGCGGTACCGGTTGGATCGCTGCCGATTCTGTGGGTACGACCTGCGCGCCTCGACGAGCCGGGGCTGTCCGGAGTGCGGGGCCGCGCTGCGTCCGGCGCAGCGGCGACACCGCCGAAAACGATCATCGTCCTCCGCCGCCATCCTCAGCGGAGAATCCGGCCGAGGCGGGCCGAACGCCACCGGCGAGGACTACGATGAGGCATGAAGTTTTCCTACTCCGAATTCGACGGCCAAGGCTTCCTCAGCCCCGACCAGCTCTTCGCCCAGCCGCAGGTGATGAACTTCATCCTGCAGTACGGCGAGCAGGCCCTCGACGCGATGAACAACCTCGAGAACCCCGACGAGCAGGAGTTCATCCAGGCGATGATCGACGCCGGCCTGCTCGAGGAGTACGAAGACGAGGACGGCAACACCAAGCTCCGCATGACCGCGCGGATGCTCAAGGGCTTCCAACACCGGGCCCTCCTCGAGATCTTCGCCGACCTGAAGAAGGGCTCGCGTGACGGCCACCAGACCCGCCATTCGGGCCGCACCACCGAGCGGGCCGACGGCACGAAGGCCTACGAGTTCGGCGACCCCATCAGCGAACTCGAACTGGGCCAGACCCTCCGCAATGCCATCGCCCGCCAGACCGCCGAGAGCGCCCGCGCCACCGGCCACGCCTCGGGCGGCCCCCGCCTGCCCATCCAGATCGGCACCGGCGACTTCGAGCTCCATATGACCGAAGGCTCGGCCGACTGCGCCACCGTCATGCTCATCGACCTCTCCGGCTCGATGATGCGCTACGGCCGGTTCATCCAGGCCAAGCGCATCGCCCTGGGCATGCAGGAACTCATCCGCGGCCGGTTCCCGCAGGACACGCTCGACTACGTAGGCTTCTACTCCCTCGCCGACCCGCTCCACGAGCGCGACATCCCGCTAGTCATGCCCAAGCCCGTCTCCGTCCGCGACTACGAGGTCCGCATCCGCATCCCCCTCGAACAGGCCCGGGCCAACGTCGAAAAGATCCCCCAGCACTTCACGAACCTCCAACTCGGCCTCCGCACCGCTCGTCAGATCCTCAGCCGACGCGGCGCCGCCAACAAGCAGATCTTCGTCATCACCGACGGCCAGCCCACGGCGCATGTATCCAGCCCCGTCGGCGTTGAAGGCGAAACCAATGAAGAAATGCTGTACCTGCTTTACCCGCCCACCGAGCAGACCAGCAACATCACGCTCCAGGAAGCCCTCAAGTGCCAGCAACAGGGCATCCGCATCGCCACCTTCGCCCTCATCGAGGACTACTGGGGCATGGACTGGGTCGGCTTCGTCGATCGGCTCACCCGCCTCACCCGCGGCCTGGCGTACTACTGCACCAGCGAAGACCTCAGCTCGACCGTCATCGAGAGTTACTTGACCGGCAAGAAGACGAAGTCTTTCGTACATTGAAAACATGGCTGATCCAACCGCCGAACCGCGAGTCGAATCATTCGTGCTCGGACCGTTCCAGACGAATTGCTACGTGGTGTCGGCCGAGAGCGGCGCGGCGTGGCTGATCGATGTCGGTGACTCGCCGGGCCCGATGTTCGAGCACGTCGAGGCGCACGGCCTGACCGTCGAAAAGATCGTCCTCACCCACGCCCACGCCGACCACATCGCCGGCCTGTCCGAGGCGGCCGAGCGTTTCCCCGACGCCCCGATCTACATCCACGAAGCGGAGCAAGGCTTCCTCACCGACACCACGCTGAACCTGTCGGCGGGCTTCGGCATGCCCGTCGTCGCCCCCGAAGCCACCGACCTCATGCACGACGGCGACACGATGTCCCTCGGCCCCATCGACTTCGAGGTGCGTCACACCCCCGGCCACAGCCCCGGCGGCGTCGCCCTGATCCAACCCGACGCCGGCCTCGCCCTCGTCGGCGACACCCTCTTCGCCGGCAGCATCGGCCGCTTCGACTTCCCCACCTCCGACGGCCCGGCCCTCCTGCGTTCGATCCACGAACGCTTGCTCACTCTCCCCGACACCACTCGCGTCCTCCCGGGCCACGGCCCCGCCACCACCATCGGCCGTGAACGCTCCG
>JBCBSA010000306.1:0-3766 GCA_039819425.1 Planctomycetota bacterium | reverse complement strand
TTGGAAACTTCCGAGGGGTTCAGTTGCTGGAAGCGGACTGCTTGAACTGCTCGACGGACTGGTTGACGAGGTCTTGCTGGTCGTCGGCGTTGATCTCGCGGCCGAGGATCTTGCCGGCGATCTCGGTGGAGAGGCCGGCGGCCTGGGCGTAGAGGTCGGCGAGGGCCTGCTCCTTGGCGGCGGCGATGTCGCGCTGGGCGTTGTCCTTCATCGAAGCGATCTCGGCCTCGATTTTGGCGCGGTCGGCGTTGGCGGCCTGGGTCGCGGCGGTACGGGCCTCGGCGACAATGGATTGGGCTTCCTTGCGGGCGTCGGCGAGCTGGGCCTTGTATTCATCGAGGGAGGCCTGGGCTTGGGCGCGGGCCTGCTCGGCGGCTTCGAGGTCGCCGAGTTGTTTTTGCTCGCGGGCCTGGAGGCCGCCGAGGATTTTGGGCCAGACGAACTTCCAGAGGATGAACAGCAGGATGAGGAACATTGAGATGTTCCACAGGTAGCTGAACGCATCGCTGGAGAAGAGATTACCGGCGACGCTACCCTCTCCCTTCTCCTCGGCGGCGTGAGCCGAGGCCGAGGAGAAGGCGGACAGCGCGGCGGTCATCGCGGCGTAGCGGTGGGGTCTGGTCATAACGGAGGCTCGCGGCGGCGGATCGACCGGTGCTGGGTCCGTCGGATCAGATGACGTTGGCGATCAACACGAGGATGAGGGCGATGACGGAGACGCCTTCGATGAGGGCGGCGGCGATGATCATGTTGCTGCCGATGGGGCCGGCGGCCTCGGGCTGACGGGCGATGGACTCGACGGCGGAGGCGCCGATCCGGCCGATGCCCAGGCCCGCGCCGAGGATGATCAGGCCCATGCCCAGGCCCTTGCCGAAGGTGCCCCAGCCGGGATTGGCGGCGTCGGCGATATCGACTTGGTCTTCGGCGGAGAGCTGGGCGGCGGCTTCGGGGGCGAGGGCCAGGAAGCCGACGCCGAAGAGGATCAGGAAGGCAACGGTAAGGAAGCGGGTCATCTTGGGGTTCTCCTGCTGATTAAGCAGATTAGGGGTATTGCCGTTGGAACGGCGGGACAAGTTCGTTCAAGGGTCAGGCGGCCACCGCGGATTGGGGCTGGGGGTGCTGGTCGGCGTGTTCGTCTTCGTGCTCGTGTTCGTCGTGGTGGTGCACGGCACCCTGGGCGATGAACAGGGTCGTCAGGAAGGTAAAGATGAAGGCCTGGAGCAGGGCGATGAACAGTTCGAGCCCCATGATGGCGGCACCGATCAGCGTGACGCCGACGCCGATCACCAGGCTGGCCGCCGCGGCCGAGGCGAGCCCGACGAGCATGAGGAACGCGGCGATGACCAGGTGGCCGGCCATCATCGTGCCGAACAGACGCATCGCCAGCACGGCCGACTTGATGAACAGGCCCATCACCTCTAGCGGCACCAACAGCGGGGCCATGACGAGCGGCCCGGGGCTGAAGTGTTTGAAGTACTCGACCCCGGCTTCACGGATGCCGACGAGATTGATCATGACGAAGGCGGTGATCGCCAGCGGGATGGTGAGCGAGAGGTTGCCGGTGGCGGTGCCGCCGAAGTGGGAGAGGTACTTGGCCGTCGTCTCGCCGAACACCGAGCCGAGCAGGCCGAGAACGGGTCCGCTCGGGATGATGCCCATCACATTACAGAAGAGGATGAAAAAGAACACCGTCCAGAGGTAGGGGACGTATTTATCGGTGAGCTTACCGAGGTTCGGCCGGGCGACGTAGTCGCGGACGAAGACGCAGATGGTCTCGAGCAGCTGCCACCACACGCCGGTGACGACGTAGTCCTTCGGGGCGTTTTTAGGGCGGTCGAGGCGTCGGGCGAGGCCGGCGAGGCTGAACGCGACGACACAAGTCGCGACGATGCCCATGACCAGTTGGTTGTGGAACGGCCCCAGGATGGTGTGCGGGATCACGTGCGAGACGGGGTCTTTCGCGGCGAGCGTCGGGATGGACATCGCGGGTTGGAGCATGACATCGCGGCCCTCGACGGCTCAGACCTTAGGGAGCCGCGGCAAAGGGGGCGGCAGTGTAGCAATTATGCACCGGCCCGTGGGCGTGCCGGCCGCAGCAGTTGGAGGTCGATCGTCCACGTCAGCGCGTACCATCCCAGACCGAACAGCCCGACACCCAAGCGGTCTTTTTCGGGCAGCAAAAGCAGGAAAACGATCAGCCCCCCCGCCGTCAGCATCAGCCGGACGACGACGTGCAACAGCCGGGCGTTGACCTGCTGCGCCGGCTGAGCGTTCCGGGCGGTCCACAACGGCACCAGCCCCAGCAGCGCCACCACCCACACCCACGCGCCGGCCGCCGTGGCGGCCGCGGACGCGTCGAACCCACCACCCGCCGCTTCATCCGGGCTCAGCAACAGCCCGGCCAACCCGTACGTCACCGGCAGCCCCAACACGCCGATGATCGTCAGCATGACCGCCGCCCTCCGGACGCCCGTGACCGTCGAAGTCTCGCCGAACGTCTGGGTCACTTGCGTGTCCCGCCTTCCGATCGCCTGACCGCTTTGATGAGCTGGTACATCCCCGCCGCCATCCCCAGCAGCGCCCCCACTACCGTGCACCACGGCAAGCTCCCCAACCACCGATCGATCAAAAAACCGATCCCCGCGAACATCCCGATCCCCACCGCCAGCTCCATCCCCGCCCCGGCGGCCGCCCACTTCCCACGCCGCTCGTCGTCCGCCGCCGAAGCCCGCCGCGGCGCAGCGAGGCCGAAGAACTTCTGCGTCCAGTCCGGCTTCTCGGGTTTCTTCGGCTCGGCCATCAGCCAACTACTCCAACCCCTCGTCCACGTATACCCGGGGCGAGGCAATCGCGAACGCCGTGAACAGCAGCAGCCCGAGCCCGAACGCCACGTGGCTCTGAATCAGAACCGACACCAGCAACGCGATGATGGCCACGACCAACGACAAGCACAACAGCAGTGACCGGTTCGAATGAGACCAGTCTTCCAAGCCGCCGGAAAAGAGGTTGAACACCGGGATCAGAAAGTTGCCGAAATAGCGATAACCGATCAACCCCGCCGGCAACGTGATCAGGAACACCAGACCACTGACCGCGAGCCAATAACCCCAGCCGATCCCAGCCGTTTGGCAGACCCGAAGCCCGATCACGCAGATTACCAGCCCAAACACGCCGCCGCCCAGCACGCCCGCCACCCGACCGAAGACGGCATCGACACGGCTCATCGCTTGCGCTACTCCAACGCCGCCGCGCCGCCGATGATCTCCGACAGCTCGGTCGTGATCGCGGTCTGGCGGGCGCGGTTGAACTGACGCTTCAGCGACGTCTTCTGCTTGCCCGCCGCGTCGGTCGCCGACTTCATCGCCACCATCCGGGCCAGCTGCTCGCTCACCACCGCGTCGTTGAAGCACTGGAACAGCGTCGTCTTCACCGTCACCGGCAACAGCTCGGCCAGCAGCGACTCGGCGTCGGGTGAAAATTCGTAAACCGACTGCGTTTCGCCCCCGGAAGCGGCCTCGGCCTCCGCCGCCTTAGGCGGCTCCAGCGGCAGCAGCGTCTGCACCGTCGGCGTCTGCCGGCTCATCGACTCGAAGCTCATATAGATGACCTTCACCGCGTCGTACTCACCGGCGGTGAACGCGTCCATGTACCGCTGGGCGAGCCGCTCGACGTCTTCGTACGCCGGCGAGTCGCCGAACGCCAGGCTCTGGGCGACGGGCAGGCCGTTGAACTTGGCGAAGGCGTTGCCCTTCTTGCCGACGATTTC
>JBCBSA010000305.1:0-3768 GCA_039819425.1 Planctomycetota bacterium | reverse complement strand
AACGCCACGCCTGGCCCGGCAACGTGCGCGAGTTGGAAAACGCGATCGAGCGGGCCGTCGTGCTCAGCCGCGGCCCGGTCATCGGGGCCGACGACCTGCCCGACGCGGTGCGCGACGCGGCGGGCGTGACTCCGATCGGTCGGACCGCGACGCCAACCGCCGACCCGATCCCCGCGCTCGTGGATGGCTGGACGCCGATGCCGTTGACACAGGCGCTGCAAGAGCCCGAGCGCCGCATCGTCCTCGCCGCGCTCGAAGCCAACGGCTGGAACCGTCAGGAGACCGCCCGCCAACTCGACATCAACCGCACCACGCTCTACAAAAAAATCAAGCAGTTCCGACTCGACGAGCCGGACTAAGCGGTCGGCCGACTTGCGGGCCCCTACAGTGCCTCATGGCACAACTCGTCTTGCTCCTGCGTGTGTCCGCTTGGCTGGTTTTGTTTTCCGTTGTGCTTGTGGGGTGCGCCGGAACCCAGGTGCCGCCGCCCGACGCGCCGCCCGGCCGTTTCGTGGCCGATCCGGCCCGCTCGAGCGTGACCTTCACGATCGATAAAAATCAGCGGCCCATCGACGGCCGCTTCGGTGCCGTCAGCGGCTCGTACACCCCGCCGAGCGGCACGCGCTCGGGCGAGTTGTACGCCGCCGTCGCCGTCGGCAGCGTTGACACCGGCAACGGCCTGCGCGACGGGGAGATCCAGCAGGCCGACTACTTCAACGCCGAGACCCACCCCGCCGTCGACTTCCGCGCCGCGGTGCGTCCGGCCGACGGCGACGCCGACACCCTCACCGCCGACGGAACGCTGAGCCTGCTTGGCGTCGAGCGGCCGCTGTCCGTCACCCTCACCCCCGTTCCCAACGCCTCCGACGGCCCAGCCCACCGCACCACCTTTGCCATCGACCGCAGCGATTTCGGTTTCACCATCGGCTTGGCCAACGGCTCCATCGGTGACCGCGTCGACCTCACCGTCAAACTCCACTGGGTCCCCTCCGCCCCCGCCTCCGGAAGTAACCCTGCCCCCGGAAGTGTTTCGGGATCGACCGATGGTTCTGCCGCCGCGGACGGCGCCCCCAAAGGCCCGGTCAAGCGCCGCATCCCCGGCTACCGCTGACGTGGACGGGGTTGCTCCGAATCACTCGCCGGCACCCTCGAAAAACGTCCTGCCGATCTGCCACACGTCGCCCGCGCCCATCGTCACGACCAGGTCGCCGGGCCGGGTCATCACCTGTAATTGCTCGACGATCGCGGCGAAGGGGTGCAGATGCATTGCCGTGACGCCCTGCCGACGCAGGCGATCGACGAGGTCACCCGCGGTGACGGCCTGGCGCTCGTTCTCGCTGTCGCGGACGAAATAGATCTCCGGGACGATGACGATGTCGGCGGCCCCGAAGCTCACGACGAACTGGTCCAT
This sequence comes from Planctomycetota bacterium, assembly GCA_039819425.1. Classification (GTDB taxonomy): domain Bacteria; phylum Planctomycetota; class Phycisphaerae; order Phycisphaerales; family Phycisphaeraceae; genus Algisphaera. Next base: position 2,357 of record JBCBSA010000305.1, on the reverse strand, counting down.
GAGGTGACGGGTACGTGAGTGCTGGTGCGGCTGGAAGACGCAGACGAGGCGGTCGGGTTGGTGGTGCTGACGGAGGGCGCGGAGGGTGGTATCGACTTCGGTAGGGTGGTGGCCGTAGTCGTCGAGGACGGTGACGCCGCCGCGTTCGCCCAGGGTCTGCATCCGGCGGTCGACGCCCCGGAAGTTGGCGATCGCGGGGCCGATGGTTTCCCAGGGTGCGCCGAGGCGGTGGGCGGTGACCGCGGCGGCGGCGGCGTTGTAAGCGAAGTGGTCGCCCGGCAGCGGCTTGTGCCAACCGCACACCCGCTCGCCGCGCTCGAACAACTCGACCCGGTTCCCGTCGACCCGCACCCGCCAGTCCGCCTGCGACGCGAAGCCGAGCGTCTCGACGGCGCAGCCCAGCCCGGCGGTGAGGTTGAGCCGGTGCGGCGACTCGTGGTGGATCAACAACGAACCCTTATCCGAGACGCGTCGCGCAAACGTCGCGAAGCTCTCGACGATCTCATCGATCGACGCGTACAGGTCCAGGTGGTCCGCCTCGACGTTGAGCACCGCCGCGTGTGTCGGCGAAAGGTGGTGGAAACTGCGGTCGTACTCGCACGCCTCGGCGACCAGCGTCGGCCCGCCGCCGGCCCGCGACCCCCCGCCGATCTGCTCGCAGTGGGCCCCCAGGATGAACGACGGGTCCATCCCCGCTTCGAGCAGGGCGTGGCAGAGGATGGCCGTGGTCGTCGACTTGCCGTGCGTCCCGGCGATGGCCACGCCCGTCGTCGCCGGGTCCGCCATCAGCCGACCGAGCATCGCCGCGTACTTCACCACCTCGGTCCCCCGCCGCCGCGCCTCGACCACCTCGGGGTGGTCCGGCGGGATCGCCGCCGACACCACCACCGAGTCGCACTCCGCCGGCACGCTCGCCGCCGTCTGTTCCAGCGTCACCTCGATCCCGGCCGCCCGCACCGCCGCCATCGCCCCCGCCCCCACTCCCGGAACCACCCCCGCCTCCGCCCCCGGAGCCGCCCCGACCGGCGGACGATCCGACCCGGTCACGTCCGCCCCGCGTTGCTTCGCCAGCCGTGCCAGCCCCGACATCCCGCTGCCCCCGACGCCGACGAAGTGCAGGCGCCGACCGGCCAGAACGTCTCGTCGGGGCCCGCTCCGTGGTGTGATGGGTTTGGCATGTTCATCCATAAAAGCTGCATCCGGGCGAAGCCGACGCGCCCCATGACGGGGTACCTGGTCGTTCCATTAAACCTCGCTTGAGTTTATTTCATCTTCATCTTGGCTACTTCGCGGTTGACCGGATCGTCCTCCACTTGGAGTGCAAGCCGACCACAATCGATCGCCACACAAATTTTATTTGCGTATGTGAACACAAATACTGGTGTTTGGGGCGGCTTTCCGCTAACTTGTGCATCGATGTTTCGGAAAATCGCGGTTCTTCGTTAGCGAGTCTGTTCTTGGCCGGCGTTCTTCGGCCGATTGAGTTGGTTCGGTGTGTGGTTCCACTTGAGGGTGTGTGAGATGTCGAATCGATTAGGTGTGGCTGCGCACCCGCGTCAAATCGCCCGTGGCCCGTCGGTTGATGGGGTGTCCGCCGGCGTTCTGGCGAGACACGCACCCCGCCTCGCCCCGTGCACCGGCCAGAGCTCCCAAGCCCGCACGGGCCCGGTGCGGCCACGGGCCACCGCATCGATCTTGCCGGCTCGCCCTCCGGCACCCACCGCGAACCCGTGACCGTTTGTTCCGATTGATTCGATCGCCTCGTACGCTCTTCGGTTTTCCCCTCTGATCAAGTCAGGTCTTCTACATCTTTACATCTGGCCGACCCCCTTAATCTGTTAAACGCCTCGGTTCCATCGAATCCACGAGTGCCCGACAAGCTCTCCGACTCGGGACACGGTCATGTTGTCTCGAGCACACCTACCCCTCTGTCTTGTGTTTCTCCGTCTCCGCTTTCTTTCGAAAGGCTTGATCTATGACAAGAAGTTTCTGTTTGTCTGCTGCGTGTCTGGTTTTTGCGGGCTGGGCAACCCCGTCGCTTGCCGCCGAGCAACTCGACGATTTTTACCCGTTTGGCGTTAACCGAGACGGTCACGTCAACAACTCCAGCGGCGCGGACCACTCCACCTGGACCGTGCGCAAGGTGGGCAACAGCAATAATGAATACAACGTCACCTGGGGCGGCAACGACCGCGAGCGGTTCAAGGTCCGCAACTACCAGGGCGTGAAATATATCTTCGTCAACTCCTTCGGCGACAACAACGGCAACTGGTGGGGCATCCGCTCCGAAACCGTCCAGATCCGGTACGGCAGCGGCCCGTGGCAGACCCTCGTCAGCGGCGACATCTACGGCAAAC
>JBCBSA010000304.1:0-3791 GCA_039819425.1 Planctomycetota bacterium | reverse complement strand
CATTGGTATAGCCCACTGGCGCGTAGGGTGTTTTGCTAGGTCCTACATCGCAAGCACGGCCGGGGCCATACGTCTCGGGTCGAGGGCTCGATGGTTGATGGCGTTTTGCGCCTGGCCGACAACTTTTTCCTATACACAAGCCGCGGGTTTCGCTCTTACACAAGTTGTGCGTAGCAGCGCGGCCAGGGGTTAGCGGCTCCCGGTTCCTGCGGCGTCGCGCTGGTCGTTGGAGTTCGTGCCGGACCGCGCGGTCTCGAGGAAGCGGGTGACCGAGGCGTCGGGGTCGAGGGCCCGGGCTCGCTCGGCGGCGGTGTGGGCGGCGGCGGGGTCGCCGGCGCGGTGGTGGAGGGCGGCGAGGCGGGTGGGGTGGACGGCGCGGTCGGGCTCGAGGATTTCGAGGGCTTCGACTTGGTAGATGGCGGTGTCGAAGTCGCGGCGCTGGAGGGCGATGGTGGCGGCGAGCTCGCGGAATTGGGCGTTGTAGGGTTCGACGTGGAGTGCGCGGGCGATGGCCCGCTGGGCGGCATCGAGGCGACCGGCGCCGCGGTGGAGTTCGGCGAGTTGGAGGGACCAGTCGGCGGTGTAGTTGTCGGTTTTTTCGAGGAACTGGAGGGAACCGAGGGCGGCCTCGGGTTCGCCGAGGTCGAAGGCGAGCCGGACGAACTGGGTGTGCGGCCAGGGGTCGAAGGGCCGGGCTTCGGCGTAGCGGTGGAGCCAGCGGTAGGCGGCGTCGGCGTCGGGCAGCGTCAAGGTCCGTTCGGCGATCAGCCTGAGCAGGTCCGGGTGCTCACCGGGGTGGGCCTCGAGCAGCGCGATCAGCTCGGCGGTCTCGACGCCCTGGCCTCTGGAGGTGAGGATCGCCGCGAGGTCGTCGCTCGTTTCGACGGGCGTCAGGCCCCACACGGCGACCTGGTTGGCGGCCCAGTCTCGGAAGGCGGCCATGAACGTGTCGGGGCCGTAGCCGGTGACCTCGCGGAGCGTGTCGAGGTCGCCGACGCCTTGCCGGTAGAGTTCGAGCATCGCGAGGGCCGCGTCGTGGCCGAAGCGCTCGGTGATGAACTCCAGCATCCAATGCGACTGGGCGTAAGCGAGCGGCGTGTCTCGGGGCGTGCGGGGGCGGATGAAGCCCCAGTTGACCTGGTCGTAGTCGAAGAGATAACCGTTGTGCAGGGCGTCGGCGAGCAGCCGCTGGTAGTTGACGTAGCTGCGGCTGGTGCTCTCGACCGAGACAGCGCAGGCCTCGGTGAACCAGTGCGGTACGCGGCCGCGGGTCTGCGCGATGTTGATGGTGTGGGCGTATTCGTGACGCATCACGTTGACCCAGTTGAAGGGGTTGGCCTGTTCGGGCCCGGCCCGGGGCGGGGTGAGGGCGATAACGTTGGCGGTGGCGGCACCCAGGGCCTGCAAGCGGGGCAGGCCGCTGATGCGGACGGCGAAAGTGGTCTGGTCGGGGAGCAGGTCGATCTGGGTTTTTTCGGCCGGGTGGTGCCGGAAGATCGCGGTGATCTCGTCGTGCATGTCTTCGAGGGGGCCGGGCATGTCGCGGGCCAGGGCTTCGTCGGCCCCGGGTCGGTAGCGGATGACGAAGTGTTCGGTTTCGAGGGTTTGGTAGACACCGAGCAGTTGCTCGACGAGGCGGAGCTGGTTGTTGACGCGTCGGTGGAAGGGGTCGAGGCGGGCGGCGTGGGCGAGTTCGAGGCGGGCGGCGTCGAGGTCGCCGGCCTGCATCATGAGCAGACCCAGTTCGAGGCGGGGGGCGGGCCAGTTGGGCGAGCGTCCGACGGCGCGGCGGAGCAGGTCCTCAGCGGACGCGTACTGGCGGGCGACGGAGAGGGCTTCGCCGGCGGTGTAGAGGGCGTAGGGGGAGCCGGCGGCGGCTTGGTTTCCGGGGGTCGGGGTCAACGCGTCGAACCGTTCGAGGGCGGCGTCCAGGGCGTTGTCGTCGTAGGCGATGGCCTGGATAGCGGCGTTGAGGGCGAGTAGTTCGCGGCGCTGCGGGAAGCGTTCGAGGGCGGGGCCGAGGGGTTCGCGGGCCGATGCGGCGTCGCGCTGTCGGAGGAAGGAGCGGAGGTCGAGTTCGTCGGCGAGGGGGTGGGTGGGGTTGATATTGCGCAGGCGCTGCGCGATCTCGGTCGCGGCATCGAAGTTGTAGCCCTCTACGGCGAGGCGGCCGAGGCCGGCCCAGGCGTCGGCGGCGGCGGGATTCAGAGCGAGGGCTTGCTCGAAGGCGGCCCCGGCCTCGGAGCGGTTGTCTTTGGTCATCAGCAGCTGGCCCTCGGCGACGTGGGCGGGCCAGTACAGCGGGTCGAGCTCCTGGTGGACCCGAGCGAGCAGGCGGAGGGCGAGGCGGTAGTCCTGCGCCGGTCGACCCTCGAGGTGGGCGAGCATGACGATGGCGCGGGCGCCGGCGGTGAGCTCGGCGGGGTCGTCGAGGGTCTCGTGTTGGAGACGGGTGCGGATGGGGGTAAGGAGCGTGACGGCGTCGCCGAGGCGGCCGAGGTCTTCGAGGGCTCGGGCCTTGAGGAAGGTGGCCTGCAACGATTCGTCTTCGGAAAGCAGATCGAGAACGGCTGCCGTGTCGCCGAGGAATCCGGCCGCTTTGGCCCGTAGCCGAGGGTCTACGCTCCCGACTTCAAACATCGGATCTTTAACGCGTCGCTGGGCCCAAGCCAGGGCCGCGGCCTCGTTCGGGGTCAGGGCGGTGAACCCGTCCCATTGACCGTGAAAGAGTTGAAGCTCGCGCCGGAACGGGTCACCGGCGGAGAGGCTGTCGAGCAGGCGGGTCAGCGTCGGTGACAAAGGGAGCGGTTTGAGCGTCGGCTCGGCCGCCTCGGCGTCGATAGGTTCCGCGGCGATATCGGTTTTCGGTAAGCCGGCGGCGGCCGTGAACGGCGTGGTCAGGCCGGCGAGTATCGCCAGTACCGCGAACAGGCGCAGCGTGTCGGCGAGACGCGTCGAGTAGGGGAGATGGTTATTCATGACGCTTCAGTTTAGGATCGGACGACGCATGACGGTCACGCCAACCAACCCGACATTCCCCGAGTTTGCGGGGCACTTCCCGGTGCTGCGGAAGCTGGATTTCTTCAACCACGCGGGGGTGGCGCCGATTAGCGGTCCGGCGGCGGCGGCGCTCGAGGAGTACGCCCGGCAGGCGTCGGAGTCGGCCTACGTCGATGCAGGCTGGTACCGCCGAGCGAATCAGGTCAAGGGGCTGGCGGCGGACCTGATCGGGGCGCAGGGGCCGCACGAGATCGCGTTCGTGCCCAACACCTCGACGGGGCTGGCCATGGTGGCTAAGGGCCTGGAGATGCGGCCGGGCGACCGGGTGGTCATCACCGACGTCGAGTACCCGGCGAACCGCTACCCGTGGGAAGACCTCAAGCGGTGGGGCGTCGAGGTGATCGAGGTGCCTCAAGACGACGACGGCCGGGTGTCGGTCGAAGCGGTGTGCGACGCGGTGAACGACCGGACGCGGGCGGTGGCGATCTCGCACGTGCAGTACGCCTCGGGGTTTTGCATCGACCTGCGGCCGATCGCGGACATGGTGCACCAAGCGGGCGGGTACTTGTGCGTCGACGCGATTCAGAGCTGCGGCGTCCGGCCCGTGGACGTCGAGGCGATGGGTATCGACTTCCTCGCGGCGGACGGGCACAAGTGGATGCTCGGGCCCGAGGGGTTGGGGTTCTTTTACTGCCGGGCTGAGCTTTGCGATCGGCTGCACCCGAACGTGGTGGGCTGGAACTCGAAGCGGTAGTCACCGTAATTCCCCGCGTCGACCATGTTCATCCAGC
>JBCBSA010000303.1:0-3806 GCA_039819425.1 Planctomycetota bacterium | reverse complement strand
GGGCACCGGGTTGCCGGCCGCGCCCGTCACCGTCACGACGAGGTCCGCCTTGCGCAGCCGATCGATCCGCCGCTCGGCCTCGGCCCGCCAGGGCGCGTCCGCCGCCCGCCCCGCGTAGTCGGCCCGCGTCCGCGGCAACTCCCCGAGCGACGCCGTATCGCGAAAGTTGACCACCTCGAGCCCGGCGAGTTCGACGACCTGCCCGTTAAACCCCAGGTGGAACGTCGCGTGCGCCTCGCCGACGCCGTAGCCGTCGTCCGCCACGAACGGCACGTGGAACCGCTTCCACTGCTCCCGGACCCCGAACCGGACCAACGCGCTCTTGTTGTACGGCTTGCCGCTGCGCTCGAACACGAACTGGATCACCCCCTCGCCGGTCATCGACTCGTGGCAGCGGGCCCAGAACGACGCCAGCATCACGTCGCCCTCGCGGATCGATGTTACGAGCGGGGCCCGGATCGTCACGTCCCAGTCGGCGGTGAGCCCGCGGAGTGTGGCGACACGCAGGCCGGCCCCGACGCCCTCGGGCACCCGGTCTCCTCCGATCGCCGAAGCGTCAGCGAGACTCCGCTTCGCGCCACCGACGCCCGAGGGGACGAGCGAGTCGGAGGCGATCACCGCAACGCCCCGGCGGTCGTCACCGAGCCCCTGCCCCGACGCACCCGGCACAGCAAATAACAGCAACGAAAGGATCGAGGCGATGGAAGCGGTTTTCGGAAATTGATACATGGTCATTGATCCGTGAGCGATATACGTTGAAAGAAACGGCTATCGAGGCGTCATGATTTTACGCTTCGACGTCGAGTGACTCATCGCATCCACCAGACGGTCAGCGACTTCCTCGGGCGGGATAGCGCGCACACGCATCCGCCGCCTCCGTCCTCATTCGACATGCCAAAGAGCGAGTCCGCGGTGCCCGCCCCCCCGGAAGTGTGGCCACTCCACGAAGGGGACGTCCAGAGCACCCGAACCCTCGGCCAATCTGCGGTCGGCTCCGACCCCGGGGGTTTCCGGCAAGGTGGTACCCCGGGCATCGCCACGTCCGACTCGGCGTCAGCCGGCCTGATCCCGGGTCCATTCGCCACGGCGTTCTCCTTGCCTGGGAAAGCCATCCGTCGCGCGCCCGGGGGCCACTACGAAGGGGCGCACCGCCACGCGAGTGCGCATAAACCGTGCGCCGACACCCCCGCCGCGGTCGCTTAACACAGCCCTCGGCGGAGGATAAATAACTTCACACGACCCTCAATTTTTGTCGGATACCGCTACCATTTCGTGCGCGCGGGGGTGGCGGTTTGTAGGGGTTGGGGGGAGCGTGGGACGACGGCATGGGTGTGCACGGGTTCAAGCGCCGGCGACGCGGGGCTCGGGGGCGGGCTCGCGGTCGAGGTCGGCCAGGACCAGTTGCTGCATCAGATCGGCACGCGTCGCGGCGTGGGCGGGGTCGGCGTAGAGGTTGTGGTGTTCGCCCGGGTCGTCTTGTAAGTCAAAGAGTTCGCCCCAGTCGGGGCGGCCGCGGTAGACGGTGAGCTTGTACCGGTCCGTAACCAGCGTGCGCAGGTGGACCTCGGGGCCGGCCTGGTGGTGGTTCTCGACGATCGCCACCTCGCGCCCCCGGAAGGGGCCCGGCAAATCTTCGGCGAGTTGGTTGACGCCCTGCATGTGGCGGGGGGTGGGGTCGAGGCCGGCGGCGGCGAGGAAGGTGGGGGCGAGGTCGACGAGGGACTGGATCGAGTCGTTGGTGGTGCCGCGGGGGAGGCGGTCGCCGAAGGCGGCGATCATGGGGACGCGGATGAGGTCTTCGTAGTGAAACGGGCCCTTGGCGACGAGGCCGTGCTGGCCGAGGAAGTGGCCGTGGTCGGAGGTGAAGACGATGAGGGTGTCGTCGAGGAGATCCAAGGCTTCGAGGGTGTCGAGGGTTCGGCCGATCCAGTGGTCCATGAAGGAGATCATGCCGTAGTAGACGGCTTGGGCTCGCTTGAGGTCGTCTTCGGAGACGCCGGCGTGGAACTGGTAGCCGTGGTTGCCCAGGCCGTCTCGGTTGAATTCGCTGAAGTCGGCATCGGGGTCGCGGGTCAGGCGGTGCGGCGGGGGCATCCGATCGAACTCGCCGTCGCGGAAGGCGCCGACGTCCATGTCGGCGGGGTCGTACAGGCTGGCCCACGGCTCGGGGACGCAGTACGGCGGGTGGGGGTCGTGGTAGCTGGACCAGACGAAGAACGGGGCATCATCGGACACGGCGTCTTCGATGGCGGCGATGGTGCGTTGGCCGGTCCAGGCGGTGTAGTGGTGCTCCTCGGGCAGCTTCCAGGACATGTCGGCGCGCCAACCGGGGCCGGCGTCGGGGGCGTGGGGTGGGGCGAGGCGGGCGTCGGTCGGGGTGTCCTTGACGCCGTCGCTGCGGACCTGGAAGTAGTCGCGCCAGTTGGAGAGGCCTTGCTCCTCTAGCCAGAGGGCGTAGTGCTGGCCGGCGTGGCCCTCGTCGGTGTGGTTGCGGGCGAGCTCGACGCGGTCGAAGCCGTACCAGGGGGTGTGGCGGTCGTTGAAGGTGCGCCAGAAGTCGAGGTCGCGGAGCGTGGGGTAGGACTCGACGGAGTGGCAGTCGGGGGTGGAGGCGAGGGGTTGGAAGTGGGCTTTGCCGACGAGGGTGCTGCGGTAGCCCCCCGGAAGCGCGCGGAGGTGGTCGCCGAGGGTGGGGACGTGTTCGGGGAGCTTGGTGCCCAGGGTGAAGGCGCCGTGGGCCGAGGGGTGCATGCCGGTGAGGATGGAGGCGCGAGTGGGGGTGCAGGTGGGGTTGGGGCAGTAGGCGCGGGTGAAGTTGACGCCCATCGCGGCGAGGCGGTCGAGGTGGGGGGTTTGGATGGTGGGGTTGAGCACGCCGAGGGTGGACCAGTGCTGCTGATCGGAGGTGATGAGCAGGAGGTTGGGGCGGTCGGGCATGGACGGGCTCGGCGGATGGAGCCGAGATAATAGGTGCGAACGGACGGGTGAGGGTACAAACAGCGTATGGACGGTCGCGACGAAGACACGGGGCACGTGCCGGTGTTGCTGGAACGGGTCGTGGAATTGCTGGACCCGCAGCCCGGCGACACGGTGGTGGACGGCACGCTCGGCCGGGGTGGGCACGCGGCGGCGGTGTTGCCACGGATCGAGGGGGGGCGGCTGATCGGGGTGGACCTGGACCGGGAGAACCTGGCGTTCGCCGAGGCCCGGCTGCGGCCGATCGCCGAGCGGCGCGGGGTCGAGCTGACGCTGACGCACGGCAACTTCGCGGGGTTGCGGGCGGTATTGAACGAGGCGGGTGTTTCCGGGGGGGACGGGCTGTTGGTGGACCTGGGGTTTGCGTCGAACCAAGTCGACGACCCGGAGCGGGGACTGTCGTTCATGCGGGACGGGCCGTTGGACATGCGGCTGGATCGGCAGCCGGGGGCTACCTCCGGGGGGGCGTCGGGGCGGGACCTGGTGAACACACTGCCCGAGCGGGAGCTGGCGGACGTGATCTACCGCTACGGCGAGGAGCGGCTGAGCCGGCGCATCGCCCGGCGGATCGTCGAGCGCCGGCAAACCCAGCCGATCGAGACCACGGCTGAACTGGCCGAGTTGTGTCGGCGGGCGTACGGGCCGGCCGCGGCGCGGTCGAAGGTCCACCCGGCGACGCGGACGTTCCAAGCGCTACGCATCGCCGTGAACGGCGAACTGGAGGCGCTCGACGCGCTGCTGCGGGGCCTGCCGGGCCTGATGAACCCCGGCGGGCGGGCGGCGGTGATCAGCTTCCACTCGCTGGAGGACCGGCCGGTGAAGCAGGCGTT
>JBCBSA010000302.1:0-3807 GCA_039819425.1 Planctomycetota bacterium | reverse complement strand
CGTAGATGATCCACTGCTCGGCCCAGCGGGAGAGCCAGTGGGATGTCATGGTGAGGGCGAACACAAAATCGTTGTGATGGTCAAGCTCGGCGGTGGCGAAGATGCTGTTCATCAACGGTGGGCCAACGCTGAGAGCTTCGTGATAGTGGAAGCGGTCTAACGGAAGGCTGCTTCCAGCGATTGCTCCGGAGCCGAGGGCGTACTCTTCGTGGAAGGTGCTGCACGTCACAAAACGTTCTCGGCAGTACGCCAACGCCTCACACCAAGCCAAGATTTCGCCACCGACAATGATCGGCTGTGCGCGTTGGAGGTGCGTGTATGACGGCATCACGATTAGGCCATCGCGTTCGGCTAAGCCGATGAAGGCCCGATGGAGCGTTTCGATTCTTGAATACATCCCGCCTGTTTCGTTGATCGCGGACCATATCCACATCTTGATGTCGGTGGCGACTTGGTCGTTGCGGCTACGCCCCGTGTGGAGTTTTCGCCCTGAGTCGCCGGCCTTTTCGATGAGGGCGGCTTCGATGCACATGTGCACGTCTTCGAGCTCGACCTTCCAGCCGGGCCACGCGTCGCCCTGCTCGTCGATCTCGGACTCGATTTCTTTCAGGCCCCGCTCGATCGCGGCGAGATCGTCGTCGGTGATGAGGTCGACGTGGCGGAGCATGCGGGCGTGGGCGACCGAGCCGGCGATGTCGTGCTTGTAGAGGCGTTTGTCGTAGTCGAGCGACGAGACGAACCGTGCGGCGAGGGGGTCGCCTTCGCTGCCGGAGGATTTGGCGTGTTCCCAGGGTTTTTGTGTCATGGGGACATGGTAAATCAATCGCTCGGGGGCCACGGGTGAGCGGGGCGTCGCCCCCCGGGAAGGGAGGCTGCGCTGCACCCGTTCAACATGGATCGGAAAGGCGCTTGCTCACGCGGCCGATGACCGCATACGCGTGCGGCCCCGATCGCACCGAAACAAAAAAACCGCGGCCCGTGAGCCGCGGTTCGAGGTCGTTTAGATTAAGAGGGACCGAGGTTTGCTGGTCTTATCGGCGTCGACGGCCGAGCGTGAGCAGGCCGCCGGCGGCGACCAGGGCCAGGCTCGCGGGTTCGGGAACCACCGCGAGCACGTTGCTGAAGGTCGCGTTGGAATCGCCCGTCAGGGAGAACGTGCTGCTAAGGGTGACCACTTCTCCGATCTCGAGACTGACGCCGGGGGTGGAAACCGATTCGAAATTCCCCGAATCACTCCCCACCGGCGAACCGGCCGAGGGCGTGGTGATGGAGAACGGGCCGTCGAAGAGCGTCTGCACCTCGTCGGCTCCGATTGAGGCCGCGTACACCGAATCGTTGCTGAGCGCCGCCAGGGTGGCGTCGGTGGTCGCGGCGGCGGCGACGTTCACGTTGACCGCGCTGTTGCCGGAGATGACCGGAGACGCAAAATCAACCGAAGAAATCACGCTGCTGGAGAAAACAAAATCGGCGGTGTTGCCGGTGATGTTGGTGAAGCTGAAAGCTTGAGACACAAACGGGTTGGATTCAAAGGTGACAACGGCTTGGTCTAAGTTCCACGCCCCCTGACCGTTGACGATCGGGTTGTCCAGAGTCCATTGAAACGTACCGCCGCCGAGGTTTTGTACGGTGCCCTGTGCGAAGATATCCACGGTGTTGCCGACCAGGCCGGCTTCGATCGACAAGGTGGGAGTCCCAACCAATTGTGCCGAGGCCTCACGCGACGTCAAAACCGTCGTGAATCCTGATATCACCAGAACAATCAATAGTTTACGGGTCATATCCTAGAAACCCTCCCTGTATAATCATTTCTTGCTTTCGAACCATAATTAAAGTGTCGTCCCGAGTCAATGGACAAACGGTGTTTAATCGGTGAATGCCGCCGCAAACAGCCGTGCCCGGGGGTCGTTTCAATCACGCCGCATCACCGGGGCACCAACTTTTGTACGGCCGGCTGGTCGATCGGCTCGGCGCTGACCACCACCACCGTCGGTTCCCCGAGGTACCGCTGGGCGGCGGCGCGGAGGTCATCGGCGGTCAAGGCTTCGACCCGCCGGAGGAAGGCTTGGCCCGAGATGTCCTCGACGCCGTAGAGCAGGTCCAGGGCTTGGCCCGCGGCGAGGTCGCTGTGGGTCTGGCGGCCGAAGAACTCGTCGGTGAGTACCTTCGACTTGGCCCGGGCCAGCGTCGCGTCGTCGATCTTTTCCTTCCGCGCCCGCTCGGCGACCGACAGCGTCCGGGACAACGCCTCGTCCACCGTGTCGGCCTGGGTGTTGAACAGCATCGTGAAATAGCCCGGCACCAGCCCCGTCGCCGCCCCGGCGCTCGAGGCGTAGACCAACCCGGGCCCCTTGCCGCGGAGCTCCTGCTGCAACCAGCCGGCGGGGAAGTCGCCGATCACCCGCGACAGCACCCGCACCGCGGCGTAGTCGGGGTGGTCCCGCGTGATGCCCGGCCCGTAGCCGACCTGCACCGCGGCGATCGGCTTGTCGGTCTGCACCACCGTCAGCCCCGGCGTAGGCGGTTCGGGTTGCGGCAACACGAAGGGCTCGCCCGCCGACTCGGGCAGCCCCCCGAACAACGCCTCGGCCCGGTCGAACGCCGCCTCGGGGTCGACGTCGCCCACGACCGCCAGCACCGACTCCGACGCGTTGAGCCGGGACTCGTAGTACGCGCGGAGGTCCGACACCGTCAACGATTCCACCACGTCGCGTCGGCCCGACGGCAGCTGGGACCACGGGTGGTCTTTGTAGTAGGCCCGGAGGAACTCGCTGCGCAGCTCGCCGGACCAACGGTCGGTCGCGCGGTCGATGGCGGCGAGCAGGCGGGGGCGGAGCTTATCCCACTCGTCGGGGTCGAACGCGGGTTGCGTGAGGACCTCGGCCATGAGGGCCATGACCTGAGGCCAGTCCTCGGCGAGGGCGGTGGCGCGGGCGTAGCCGGTGTTGTTGCCGCTGCCGGTGCCGAGCGTCGCGCCCAGGTCTTCGATGGCGGCGGCCAGTTCGGTGGCCGAGCGGTCTTCCGTTCCGCGCATGAGCATGGCGTAGGCGGCGTTCGAGACGCCCTCGCGGCCGGGGGCGTCGGCGAGCAGGCCGCCCTTGGTGTAGAGCTGCATCGACACGGCCGGCACGACCGTCGACCGCTGGACGATCACGGTCAGCCCGTTGGCGAGCTCGCGGACCTCGGGGTCGTCGACCTCGATCGCTTTGGCCGCGGCGCCGGGCTGCTTGAGGTTTGACCGCAGCCGCGCGATCAGTTGATGGTTGTCCAGGTCCACCGGTTCGGTCGGCAGCGCCTCGGCATCCGGGTCGATCTCGAGGCGGGTGGGGAAGGCGATGTCTTCGCCCTCGTCGGCGGGGTCGAGCCGGGCGACCGACGCGGCGTCGGGGTCGACCACCGCGTTCGCCGCGGCGAGCAGGTCGTCGGGGGTGATCGCCTGCACCCGCTGGGCGTAGCGGGCCGAGTAGTCGGGGTCGGCGGTGGCGACGACGTTGCCGGCGATCTGGCCCGCCAACCCCTGGGCCGACTGGCCGGACCGCACCACGCCGGCGAGGACCTGCCGCTTGACGCGGGCCAATTCGGCGTCCGTCACCGGCTCGACCCGCAGCCGGTCCAGCTCCGCGGCCACGGCGGTGCGCACCGCGTCGGCGTGAGACGGATCGGCGAGTTCGTAGTCGACGCCGAAGAAGCCCTCGCCCCAGTGGGCCGAGTAGTTGAACGCGTCGATCGACGTGACGAGCTGGCGGTTGTCGCGCAGCTCGCGCACCAGCCGGGACGACTCGCCCTGGCCCAGCACGCCGGCGAGCAGGT
>JBCBSA010000301.1:0-3831 GCA_039819425.1 Planctomycetota bacterium | reverse complement strand
CTCGGCTACGCCGGCCCCCTGTCCGACAACCGCGGCCACGTCCGCCCCGCCGCCCACGGCCGCGTCCAGCCCCACCGCTGGACCGACCGCCGCGTCTGGCTCACGCTCCACCCGATCCGCCCGCACCCCGCGTCCGCCCCGATCGACGTTCAACTCGAAAAAACCGGCGATTTGTGGCTGGGTAGATGCAAGCCCTCCGTTGATTAAGCGTTCTCCCCATCGCGTCCCCGCCCCCGCCGTGCCATAATCAACAAGCCTCTCGCCCGTCGATTCTCTTCTCTCCTGGAGTTCTGCCGTGTCCGACAAACGCCCCGTCTCCGACGACGACCTGCTGGCCAACGCCATCCCCATCGACCTCACCGAAGACGACGAGACCCCTCCCCCGCAAGCCGGCGACGACGACGACCTGGTCCCCCTCGACCTCTCCGAGCCCGACCCCGACCAGGACCCCAGGTCCGCCTCCAAGATCCAGGTCTTCGGCGACGCCCTCCGCAAGCCCCACACCGACCACTGGAACCGCACCCCCCACGCCACCGGCACCGGCGCGATCCACGTCAAGACCTTCGTCGCCAAGCTCCGCCTCGACGCCATCGACAACCTCGACGAGCAGGTCAACCAGTGGCTCGACGCCCACCCCGAGTACGAGGTCAAGTTCGTCACCACCAGCATCGGCAAGCTCGTCGGCAAGATCAGCGAAGACGCCCTCTTCATGAACGTCTGGGTCTGATTCGGCGTAGTACAATGCGTCAGTCGCCCGCTCGACCCTCGCGTCGATCCCGGGCTGTAGAACGCCGTCGGCCGGAGCGTTCGCGTCTGGAGTCCTGAACCGACTCCAAAAAATTCACCGATGCCGTTCCTGCGCTTTTATTCACTCCCAGGCAGCCGATTCCGCGGGCTCCGATTCGCTCCCGCTTTCTTCGCCCTCGCCCTCCTCTCCGGCTGCCACGACCACAAGCTCTACGACGCCCAGCGCGCCTACCGCGTGGGCAACCTCGGCGCCGCCGAGCGCCACATCCGCGACTACGCCCGCCACAACCGCGACACCCACAACACCCTCCTCGCCCAGCTCGAAAAGGGCCACATCGCCCGCGCCGCCGGCGACCTCGACGCCAGCGACGACGCCTTCGCCGACGCCGCCGAGACCCTCCGCGCCATCGACCGCTCCCCCGACGTCAGCCTCAGCCGCGAGACCCTCGCCGCCTTCACCAACCTCGGCACCCTCCCCTACCGCGGTGCCGGTTACGACCGCATCATGCTCCCCACCCTCCGGGCCCTCAACGCCCTGGAGCGCGGCGACCCCGAGACCGCCCGCCCCCTGCTCCGCCGGGCCTACGAACGCCAACGCGAAGCCGTCGAGGCCAACGCCGAACGCCTCGAACAAGCCCGGGCCGCCGCCGCCGAGAGTTCACGCGGCGCTTCCGGGGGCCGCTACGACGCCGCCCGCGCCCAGCGCGACCCCCGCTTCCGCGCCGCGTTGTCCCGCCAGTACGAGCACCTCGACGAGCTGCGGGTCTACGCCCCCTACGTCAACCCGTTCGTCGAATGGATGCAGGGCGTCTTCTTCTCCGCCGAGGCCGCCGACGGCAACGACCTCGAATGGGCCTGCCGCTCCTTCGCCCGCGCCGCCGCCCTCGCGCCTGGCAACCGCTACGCCGCCGAGGACGCCGCCGCCGCCGAGGCCGTCGCCGCCGGCTCCCGACAAGAACCAATGACCTACGTCGTCTTCGCCACCGGCGTCGCCCCCTCTCGCGGCGAGGTCCGCATCGACATCCCCCTGTTCATCTTCGGCGGCAACGTCGACTACGTCGGCGCCAACTTCCCCCGCCTCATTTATCACCCCAACTACCTCCGCGACCTCACGGCCCGAGACTCCGCCGGGGAGAGCTACCGCACCGAGTTGCTCGCCGACATGGACGCCGTCGTCTCCACCGAGTTCGACAACGAGCTGCCCACCGTCATCACCAAGACCCTCATCGCCGCCGGCACCAAGGCCGCCGCCGCCTACGGCCTCCGCGAAGCCGTCCGCGGCCAGGACGAGAGCGTCGTCGCCGCCGTCCGTATCGCCACCCTGCTCTACCAGTACGCCGCCAACCAGGCCGACCTCCGCGCCTGGGCGACCCTGCCCAAGCAGTTCCACATCGTCCGCCTGCCCACGCCCCCCGACGGTAAGATTGATCTAAGCGCACCAGCCCAACCCACGGCCACGGTGACGCTCGACGCCCGACAAACCAATGTTGTGTTCGTGCGTAGTATTAACCCATACTCCCCGTGGCGCGTCAGCCAGTTCTCGCTCGGCCCCGCCACCTCGCTCTCCGCTAACCCCCGGCCGGAATCGCCCCCGGAGCCCAAACCGTGAACCCCCTCACCCGCCTCACGCCGGCCGTCCTCGTCGCCGCCCTCGCCCTGGGCGTCGGCTGCCAAACCGTTAACCAGGTCGAACGCGCTGACCCCGAAGCGCTCCCCGTCCTCATCAAGGACAAGCGCATCGACACCGACCTGTCCCTCCAGGCCTCGGCCGGCATCGTCACCGTCATCGAGGGCGAGACCGAGCAGGGCTTCGCCAAGGTCCAGGCCGAGCTCTACAACTGGACCTCCGAACGCAAACGCATCCACTACCGCTTCGACTGGATCGGCGTCGACGGCTTCGTCATCGACTCGCCCCTCTCCAGCTGGCAGGCCATCGCCCTCGCCGGTAAGGAACGCGACTTCATCACCTCCGTCGCCCCCACCAAGTCCGCCGTCGACTTCCGCCTCAAACTCTTAGAACCCGAACGCTGAACCAACCAACCCCCGAGCCGAGAGCCGGCCGTCTCTCGGCTTCCCCCCGGATGGAAACCATGAGAACCTTCACCCCCGCCCTCCTCCTCACCGCCGTCTTCGTCCTCCCCGCCTGCCAGGGCCCCGACGCCCGCCGCATCGACCCCACCGGCCCCGAGACGATCACCACCGCCGACCGCCTCGACATCCAGGACGCCACCGACGCCGCCGGCGCGATGTCCGAGTCGCTCCTCCAGTCCGGCATCCTCGGCGCCGACGGCCGACCCTCGGTCATCGCCATCGACCGCTACGTCAACAACACCTCCCAGCAGATCGACCGCGACGAGGTCGTCAAGAAGATCCGCGTCTCCCTCAATCAGGCCGGCGTCGCCCGCACCCTCACCACCATCGACGCCCGCGGCGAGACCGGCGGCGAATCCAACATCGCCTCCAAGTTCGCCCGTGAACGCGTCGACACCGACCCCTCCGCCGTCACCCCCGAAGCGCTCACCCCCGACTACGCCCTGACCTACAAGATCCTCGAAAACAAAGTCCGCGCCGGCCAGGTCCGCCAGACCACCTTCACCTTCCAGATGTCGCTCGTCGACGTCCGCGACGGCCTCGCCGTCTGGGAGGACGAAAAACAGGTCACCAAGATCGGAGACAAGCCCTCCGTCGGCTGGTGACCCCCGCGGGAATATCCCGCCGCCACGCCTGATTGGTCAGGCATGTACCCAACCCAACGACGTACCTCCGTCCTCGCCGCCTGCGCGGCCGGGCTGTCCGCGTTCATCACCGCCGGGGCCGCCGCCGGGGACAACGACGATCCCATCCCCACCCACCGCGAGCCCTTCGCGCTGGTCGAGCTGTTCACGTCCGAGGGTTGCCACAGCTGCCCGCCCGCCGAGGCGGTGCTGAACCGGATGAACCGCCAAGCCCGCGCCGACGGGACCCGCGTCTTCACCCTCGCGTTCCACGTCGACTACTGGAACCGCCTCGGCTGGGTCGACCCGTTCAGCGACGCCGCCTACACCGAGCGCCAGCGCGGCTACGGCCGGGACTTCCGCCTCCGGT
>JBCBSA010000300.1:0-3832 GCA_039819425.1 Planctomycetota bacterium | reverse complement strand
GTCGTCGATGGTCTCGAAGTTGTGTTGTTCCATAAAGGCGAGCAGGCCGTCGATCATGGGGCGGACCGTCTTGTAGCCCATCTTCATGACGCCGGTGCAGACCTGGACCGTGTCCGCCCCGAGGAGGATGAACTGGGCCGCGTCCTCGCCGGTCTCGGCCCCGCCGATGCCGGAGATCGTGCCGCGGCCGTCGAACTCGTCGCGGATCAGCGTGGCGATCTCCATGACCATCCGCAGCGCGATCGGGCGGACAGCCACCGACGAGTAGCCGCCGGGCGTGGTGTAGCCCTCGACGGTCGGCATGGGACGCAGGGTCTTGAGGTCGACGCCGATGACGCTGCGGATCGTGTTGATGGCGCTGATCCCGTGGGCCCCGGCCCGCAGAGCGGCGCGGGTGGGGTCTTCGATGCGGGTGACGTTGGGGGTCATCTTGGCCCAGACCGGGGTCTTGGCCGCGGCGACGACCCAGCCGGTGACCTCCTCGAGGATGTCAGGGTTCTCGCCCATGGCGGCACCCATCTTGCGTTCGGGCAGGCCGTGGGGGCAGGAGAAGTTGAGCTCCAGCCCGTCGACGCCGGCGGCTTCGCAACGCTCGACGATCTCGCACCAGGCGTCCTTGTTGAACTCCTCCATGATCGAGGCGATGAGGACGTGGTCCGGGTAGTGGTCCTTGATCGCCTTGAACTCGTCGAGCCACTGCTCGAACGGGGTGGTGGCGATGAGCTCGATGTTCTCCCAGCCGAAGACTTCTTTCTTGTTCTGGCCGGTGAGCTTGCCGTAGCGCGGGGCGACGTTGATGACCTTGGAGGCGTCGAGGCTGACGGTCTTGGCGACGACGCCGCCCCAACCTTCGGCGAAGGCTTTTTCGATGACCTTCTGATTCGTTCCGGGGGGGCCGGAGCCGATGACGAAGGGGTTGGGGAAGGTGAGTCCGTCGACGGTGGTTTGGAGGGTGGGCATGTCAGGGTTTCCGGTTTGGCCACGAAGGCGCGAAGTGACGAAGGAAGACAAAACCAAAGGACGAAGCATTAGTCTTACTTCGTCACTTCGTGCCTTCGTGGCGAATTAACAACAGGTCAGGCACTCGTCCAGCACGGCGACGATGAAGTCGGCGTCGTCCTTGGTGATGCACATCGGGGGTTTGAGGCGGATGACGTTGCCGTGGAGGCCGCCTTTGCCCAGGAGCAGGCCCATCTGCTTGGCGCGTTCGACGACGGCGGCGCACTCGGCCTTGGCGGGTTCTTTGGTCTGACGGTCTTTGACGAGTTCGACGCCGAGCATCAGGCCCAGGCCGCGGACGTCGCCGATGAGGGAGTGTTTGTTCTGGAGTTCGTGGAGGGCGTCTTTGAGATACGTGCCGACTTGGAGGGCGTTTTCTTGGATGCCCTCTTCGTCGATGACTTCGAGGGTGGCCAGGCCCTGGGTGACGGAGACGGGGTTGCCGCCGTAGGTGTTGAAGTGGATGCGGTTGGCCATCGCCTGGGA
Source organism: Planctomycetota bacterium (assembly GCA_039819425.1). Classification (GTDB taxonomy): domain Bacteria; phylum Planctomycetota; class Phycisphaerae; order Phycisphaerales; family Phycisphaeraceae; genus Algisphaera. The sequence goes on along the minus strand of JBCBSA010000300.1, from coordinate 2,347 downwards.
GATGTCGGCGGTGGTGGTCATCGCCGCGAGGGGGGCGCCGTTGCCGATGCCCTTGGCCATAGTGATCATGTCGGGCTGGACGTTCCAATTCTGGTGAGCCCAGTAGTGGTGGCCGGTTCGGCCGAAGCCGCCCTGGACCTCGTCGGCGATGCAGAGGCCGCCGTGGTCGCGGACGATCTGGTAGACGATCTCGAAGAAGCCTTCGGGGGGCACGACCGCCCCGCCGACGCCCTGGATGGGTTCGCCGATGAACGCGGCGATCTCGCCGGAGGTCTGGTACTCGATGACGTCCTTGACGTCGTGGGCGCACTTGAGCCCGCAGCTGGGGTACTCGAGGTCATAGAGGCAGCGGTAGCAGTAGCCGGCGTGGGTGTGGACGACCCCCGGAAACTGGTTGGATTTGAATTTCCAGGTGCCGTGGGCGGTGAGGCCCATGGTGGCGGCGGTGCCGCCGTGGTAGCCGTTGCGGAGGGCGATGACGGTGTGGTGGCCGGTGTGCTCGCGGGCCGAGAGGACGGCGAGTTCGTTGGCTTCGCTGCCGGAGTTGGTGAAGTAGGTCTTGTCCAACGGCCCCCCGTCGCCCCCGGAAACTCCCCCGGAAGATTGAGGCATCTTCTCGGCGAGCTTTTCGGCGAACTTCGCGATCGTGGGGTGGAGATAGATCGTCGTGGTGTGTTGGAGGGTGTCTTGTTGTTGGCGGACTTTCTTGAGGACCTTGGGGTGGCAGTGGCCGACGGAGACGGTGACGATGCCGGCGAAGGCGTCGAGGTAGCGGCGGCCGGTCTCGTCGAAGACGTACTGCATCTTGCCCTCGACGACCATGAGGGGTTCCTGGTAATAGGTGATGAGGCCGGGCGAGAGGTACTGCCGCCGGAGGGCGACGACCTCGTCGCGGGTCGGGCCGTCGTAGGGCCGGGGCTGGTGGTCGAACTGGGGGAGCGGGATGGTCTTGGGGTGGGCGTCGGTGGTCGGCATGAGGTGGACCTCCCGGGGTCAGTGCGATTCGGTGAAGACGCTGGGTTCGTCGGGGCGGTTCGTTTTTGTGGCGGGGGTGGGGTCGTCGGTCGCGGGAGGGGCATCGACGTCGTCGGCCTCGGGCACCAGGGTCGAAGCGGTGCGCGGGGCGAGGCCGCGTTCGGCGGGGGTGCCGGGGATGAGGTTGTCCAGGACGATACCGAGCACCGCGGCGACGCCCATGCCGTTGCCGCCGATGGCGTTGACGGCTTCGCCGGCGATACGCCAGCGGTCGGCCGTGGCCTCGGTGCCGAGAGTGGCGAAGTACGCCGTGACCGCCTCGGCCCCGCCGTTCTCGAAGTAGTACGGCAGGCTCAGCCCCATGAACAACGCGAAGCCGCCGACAAACAGGTTGCGGTCGCTGGTCAGGTCGGCCCGGGCGAACTGCCGCACGCCCACCGCGGCGATCAGCCCGAACATCGCGCAGTACAGCCCGCCCACCACCGGCGTCGGGATCGCCGCGGCCAACGCCCCGAACTTGCCGAACACCCCCAGCAAGATGAGCACCACCGCCCCGATTTGCACGACGTAGCGCGAGCCGACCCGCGTGAGCCCGACGAGCCCGACGTTCTCCGAGTAGCTGGTCGAGCTGAACCCGCCGAGTACGCCGGTGAGCGCACAGCCGATCCCCTCGCAGCCGATGCCCCGGCTGATCTCCCCCGACGTCGGATCGCCGCCGTTCTTGTCGGGCGCGGCAACTTGTTTCACCGCGTGGTAGTCGCCGAAGCTCTCGATCATCGACGCGAGGTACCCGGCCAACACCGCAACAATGAACGCGGTCTCGAACTTCGGCAACCCCCACGGGAACACCACGTCGGCCGTCCGCACCCACGGCGAGACCTCGAACGCCGCCAGGTCCGGCCGCGCCGGATGCGCTTCGACAGCTTCCCCCACGATCGATTCCCCCGCCCCCGGGAACACTTCCAAATAAGCCAACGCCGCGCACGCCCCGACCGCCCCGAGGATCGCCAGCAGCATCGGGAACATCCGAAACACCACGCTCAGCCGCGCCAGCACGAACGAGCACAACACGATCAGCACCATCGTCAGCACCGCGATCGGCCAATAGCTCGACGCCACCGGCGCCCCCGCCCGGTACAACGCCAGCCCGATCAGCATGATCACCGGCCCCACCACCACCGGCGACAGCACCCGCCGCACCAGCCCCATCAGCCCGCTGAACCCGATCACGATCTCGACCACCGCCCCCGCGATCACCGCCCCGGCGATGTACTGCATCGGCGAGCCGGGGTACCGCTCCGGGTCGGCCGTCACCGCCGCGATGATTCCGAAAAACGCGGCCAAAAACGAAAAGCTCACCCCCTGCACGATC
>JBCBSA010000299.1:0-3836 GCA_039819425.1 Planctomycetota bacterium | reverse complement strand
GGGAGAAATGGTCGGTCTCGGCCATTCTGAGTAACAAACTCTCGAAAAACGGTGTAACGCCCGCCGACACAGATGGCGGCACAGTCGGGCGCGGCGTCCCACGGCGGCGGGCCGGCGGGATACACCAGTTCGAGACGATCGGGGGGGACGGCGGCCGTCACTGGCCGATCGGGTGCCAGGTGGTCTTGAGTTCCTGCGTGTCGAGGATGGCGTACGGGCTCGGCGACCGCGACGCGGCGTCCGGGCGGACGATGACCCGCTTGACGTTCTCGGCCGCCGCGGTCTGCAACGCCGCAACCTCCTCGGCGTCGCCGCCGGAGAAGACCACGGCGTTGACGTCCATGTGCGAGCCGAAGTGTTCGAGCAACTCGCCCCGCCGACCGGTGAGCAGGTTCACCACGCCCCCCGGCAGGTCGGAGGTGTGCAGCACCTCGGCGAGCGTCACCGCCCCGAGCGCTTTGGTCTGCGACGCGAGGACGACAACGCTGTTGCCCCCGACGATCGCCGGGGCGACGACGGACACCAGGCCGAACAGCCCCGAGTCTTCCGGCGCGATCACGCCGACGACGCCCGTCGGCCCGGGCAGCGAGAAGTTAAAGTGGCTCGACGCGACGGGGTTCACGCTCGAGAACACCTGCGTGTACTTGTCGGCCCACCCGGCGTAATGCACCAGGCAGTCGATCGCCGCTGTCACCTCCGCCCGCGCCTCCGACGGGTCCGCCCCCGTCCGCACAAGTTCCGAAGCAAACTGCGACGCCCGCCCTTCCAGCATCTCCGCGATGCGGTACAGGATCTGGCCCCGCAGGTACGCCGTCGCGCCGGCCCAGCCCGGCTGTGCCGCCCGCGCCGCGACGACGGCGTTGCGGAAGTCCTTGCGCGACGCGAGGCAGAGGTTGGCCACCACCTCGCCGCCGTGCTCCAGTTTGTAGTGTCGGCCCGACTCGGTGCGCGGGAACTTACCGCCGATGTACAGCTTGTACGTCTTGAGCACACTCAACCGCGGGCTTCCGCCCCCGCGCCCGGAAGAGGTGGTTTCTGTGGCGCTGCCGGATCCAGTGTCGACGATGGTGTCTTGGGTGGATTTCATGATCAATCCGGTTTACCGCAGAGGTCGGCGAGGGCCACAGAAAAAACGATCAATGGTCGCTTTGTTCTCTGCGGCTCTCCGCGTTCCCTGTGGTGTCGTTTTCTTAGTTCAGTGCGCAGTATTCCTTGAGGCCTTGCAATCCGCCCTCGCGGCCGACGCCGGATTCTTTGAAGCCGCCGAAGGGGGAGGTGGGGTCGAACTTGTTGTAGGTGTTGGCCCAGACGACGCCGGCGTTCATGGCGTTGGTCACCTTGAAAATCTTCGAGCCCTTGTCGGTCCACACCCCGCCGGAGAGGCCGTAGGGCGTGTTGTTGGCCTTGGCGATGGCTTCGTCGGGGGTGCGGAAGGTCTGCACCGCGAGGACCGGGCCGAAGATCTCTTCCTGCACGATGCGCGAGGACTGCGACGCGCCGAGGAACAGCGTCGGCCGGCACCAATACCCCTCGCCGCCGTCATCACCGGGGACCCTGCACGACGGCTGCCACTTGGTCGCGCCGTCCCGCTCGCCGATCTCCAGGTACTCGTTGATCCGCTTGAGCTGCTCGGCCGAGTTGATCGCGCCGATGTCGGTGTTCTTATCGAGCGGGTCGCCGACGATAAGCGTCTGCATCCGGTCCTTGAGCTTCTGGATCACGCGGTCGGCGACGGACTCCTGGACGAACAGCCGGGACCCGGCGCAGCAGACGTGGCCCTGGTTGAAGAAGATGCCGTTGATAATGCCCTCGACGGCCTGGTCGATCGGGGCGTCGGCGAAGATGAGGTTCGCGGCCTTGCCGCCGAGCTCGAGGGTGTACTTCTTTTTCGTGCCGGCGAGCGACCGCATGATGCGTTTGCCCACGGCGGTGCTGCCGGTGAACGCGACCTTGTCGACCCCGGGGTGCTCAACGAGCGCGGCCCCGGTCTCACCGGCGCCGGTGACGAGGTTCACCACCCCGTCGGGCAGCTCGGCGTCGCGGAAGACCTCGGCAAGCTTGAGGGCGGTCAGCGGCGTGGTCTCGGCGGGCTTGAGCACGACCGTGTTGCCGCACGCCAACGCCGGGGCGATCTTCCACGCCGCCATCAGCAGCGGGAAATTCCACGGGATGATCTGACCCGCCACGCCAAGAGGCTTCGGCGTTTTGCGGCCCGGAAAGGCGTAATCCAACTTATCCGCCCAGCCCGCGTAATAGAAGAAGTGCGCCGCGGCGAGCGGGACGTCGATGTCGCGCGACTCGCGGATCGGCTTGCCGCCGTCCATCGACTCGATGACCGCGAACTCCCGTGCCCGCTCCTGCATGACCCGTGCGATGCGGTAGAGGTACTTGCCGCGGTCCGCGCCCGAGAGCTTGGACCACACGTTGTCGTAGGCCTGCCGCGCCGCGGTCACGGCCGCGTCGACGTCGGCGGCGTCGGCCTCAGCGATCGACGCGAGTTTCTTCTCGCTGCTCGGGCTGATCGTGTCGAAGGTCCGGCCGGATTGGGGCTCGACGAATCGGCCGCCGATGAACAGGCCGTATTGGTCGTCGATCTGCGCCGCCGCGGTGGACTCGGGCGCGGGGTCGTAGGACCAGTCGGTGTCGAAGTTGAGCGTGGGGGAAGCGGTCATCGCGGTCAGTCCAATGAGAAGTAGTCGGCCGACTGGTAACGGCCCGTCTGCTGTTTGACGATCTGCATCAGCACGTCGTTGGCCAGGCTCGACGCGCCGAAGCGGAACCAGTCGGGGCTGAGCCACGCCTGGCCCAGCGTCTCGCGCACCGCCACGAGGTAGTGCAGCGCCAGCTTGGCGTTCTTGATCCCGCCGGCGGGCTTCATCCCGACCCTCCGGCCGGTGGTGTAGTAGAAGTCGCGGATCGCCTCGAGCATCACCAGCGTCACCGGCAGCGTCGCGGCCGGCGAGAGCGTGCCCGTGCTGGTCTTGATGAAGTCGGCCCCGGCGTGCATGGCCAAGTCGCTGGCCCGACGCACGTTGTCGTAGGTGCTCAGCTCGCCCGTCTCCAGAATGACTTTGAGGTGCGCCTCACCACAGGCTTCTTTCACCCGCACGATCTCGTCGAACACAAACGCGTCGTTGCCCCGCAGGAACTCGCCCCGGCTGATGACCATGTCGATCTCGTCGGCCCCGTCGGCGACCGCCCGCTTCGTATCGTCCAGCTTGGCCGACAACGGCACCTGGCCGGCGGGGAAACCCGTCGCCACCGACGCGAGGTGGATGCCGGTGCCTTCGAGTTCTTTCTTCGCGATCGCCACCATCGTCGGATACACGCACACCGCCGCCACGGTGGGCAGGGCCTCGCCGTCGGGGAAGCGGAAGGCGTCGTGCAGGTGCTTGGCTTTGTTGCACAGCTGCCGGACCTTGCCGGGGCTGTCCATACCGGCCAGCGTCGTGAGGTCGATCATGCTCAGCGTCAGCTTCAGCGCGTCGAGCTTGGACGATGTCTTGATGCTGCGGGTCTGGAAGCGGGCGGCGCGCTCCTCGACGCCGACCTGATCGACGGCCGGGCTCTGCGAGAGGTCGGACAATGATGCGGGTGTGGCGGTCAAGACGAGACTCCGTCGGAGAACGCCCCGGAATCAAAGCCGCAGAAACCGGCTAAACAAACCGCCGCAGCCCGATCAGCCATCATAACCGTTCAACCCTCACCCAAGGCCGAAGCCGCCGCCCCGCCACCGGCGCGACCCGGGTCCGCCCCGTTCAGCTTCGCAAAAAACCGCGCCAGCGCCGCGTGCACCGCCCCGGGGTCCGTCTCCAGCAGCTTGTTGTGCGTGCCGC
>JBCBSA010000298.1:0-3863 GCA_039819425.1 Planctomycetota bacterium | reverse complement strand
CCGGTGTTGGGGGTGACGACCGAACCAGTTGGTGTCGTCGCGAACTTGGTGGAACACGGCGTGACCCGGCTGAAGGGTGCGGACCTGGCTGCCGACCTTGGCCTGCCCGCCGGCGGTGAGGGCGATGCTGACCACCAGTTTTTCGGTCAGCGGGGCTTGGGGTACCCGGTCGGTTCGGTATCCCGGCCGGGTGGTTCGGCCGTGCCCGAGGAAAAAGGGTGCCGGCAACCCCGAGACCTGGCCCGGGATACGGAACCAAACGTGGTCCGACATACGTCGAGGAGGAGAGGCAAAAGCCGTCATAGCATCACACAGCGCAAGGTGTTCTCACATCCGTGAACTTGAAAGGGCTTTGATCCGCTGTACATTAGGATTTGTCGGGAAGATTCAGAACACGGGCCCCGGCGGCCACCCTACCGTATCAGATCACATCACGCGAACAAGAGTGACTCCACCTTTTTTTGAACTACAACGGACTACTGGTTAACCCACACGACTCTTAGCGCTTAGGTTCAGGTTTCAGAAGCATCCGTTTCTGCGGTCGCCACGCACTGATCTGCCATTCCCTCGCCGCATTAGGTCAGCCCTGTTTTCAGCACCACTCCGCATCGTTTGGAAGGCTTGCTCGTATGACTTGTTTAAGACTCAATCGTTCCGGATTTACCCTGATCGAACTCCTCGTCGTGATCTCGATCATCGCGCTGCTGGTCGGGATCCTGCTGCCGGCTTTGGGGGCGGCCCGCGAAACCGCTCGGGCAACGAAGTGCCTGAGTAACGTTCGCCAGCTGGCGATCGCGGGCAACGCCTACCTGACCGACGCCAATTCCGAATCGTTCCAGCACTGGCCGATTTACAGCTTCCACTTCCTGAACTACATCGAAACCGAGGCGGACGCCTCTCAGCTGCTCTGCCCCGAAACCGAGGCGGTCAACAGCGTCGCCGAGGCGACGGCCAAGGGCGCTTACATTGTCAGCGGGACGTCGTGGTTCGGCACGTCCGACACGTCGTATCGCCAGACCTTCAGCTCGGCACGTTGGGGGGCTTTCACCGCCGACTCGACGTATGCCCACAACACCATGGTCGGCGCCGAGAGCTTGGCCGGGGCGTCTCCCGCTCTCCAGATCGGTAACCCCACCCTCCGTGCGCAGAAGACGCGGAACCTGATCGACAACGTCGATATCGCCCAGACCCCTTCGACCACGCCGCTGTTCACCGACGGACTGTTCTCCTCGATGTCGGCGAGTGTCGAGTTTTCCACGCCGCTGCACGGCCGGGTCTACAACCCGCTGGACCCGGTCGAGGGCCTGGCCAGCCGTGTCAATAGCGTCTATCGGGCCTACGGCTACCACGAACTCGTGCTCGATCGACATCCGGGCAACGTCTCGATGATCTCGATGCTCGACGGCAGCGCTTCGGCCGTGCCGTGGCCCGAGTTGTGGGAACTGACCTGGTACAACAACTACGACCCGGCGGATAACCCGGTCGACCCAAACTTACCCGGCTGATATCGGCTTGACGGCGGGCTGCGTTTATTCAGGCCGCCTCAGATTCATTCATCAGGTTTTCGCTCAGATGTTTCGCTGTATCGGATAACGATGTTTAAGGATCGGTTCACTTTTCTCTTAATGGAGGTTCGCATGTTTATTCATGTCTCGAAAGCTACTCTTCTGCTGACGGTCGCCGGCCTGGCCGTTGGGACGGCCGGCCTGGCGACAGGCCAAACCATTCTCTTTTCCGATTCGTTCGACCGGACCACCGGCGCTGGCGACGGCAACAGCTTCGCGGTCCCCGGCCCGGGCGGTGCCAACGATTCGGACTGGGGGTCCAATGACAACGCTCTGGGCGGGACCGCCGCGCAGACCTACACCTTCGACGAGTCGCGCGGCGGCGGTGCCCAGCAGACCACCAGCGGCTCGGCCGCCCAACTTATCGGGGGTGCCGCCCAAGTTGAACTCGATCTGGCTCCGCTGGCGCCGGTGGGCTACACCGTCGAGTTCGACTTCGATCGCGCCGCCGGCGGTGGTGCGTTCATCGCGATCGCGTTTGGTCTGGACGACACGGACCTGATTGAAAACAGCAGTGGCTTCAACGGCAACGCGTTCCTGTTCAGCGATCCGGCGAACGGTGCCGATGCCGCCGTCGTCTTCGACACCGGCGGTACTCCCGGCTCGGCGACCCCGGGTGGCCCGGGCGGGGTCCAGATTTTCGAGTCCGGTGTGCTCGTGCAGGAGTTTGACGAAGGCGACATCCCCACCTTCACCGACGACGAAGCGTCCAACTCGGCCTCCATCACGCTCGCCGCGGCCTCCGGCTTCGGTGCCGGCGCGTTGGGCACGCTGTCGGTCTCGATTAACGGCGGAACCGCGATCACCGAAGAAATCGTGTTTGACGGAACGTCTGTCGGCTTCCTGTCGTTCTACAGCAACGGCACCGGAAGCACCGACGCGGGCTTCTTCGAAATCGACAACCTCGTGGTCACGGCCATCCCCGAGCCGGCCAGCCTCGCGCTGCTGGGCGTGGGCGGCCTCGCCATGCTCAGCCGTCGTCGTCAGGTTTGAGCGATCCGAAACTACCTCCGCGGTGTTGCCCGGGAAACCGGGTGGCACCCTTTTTTTTGCCCGATCGAGGAGCCGGGGCTCGATCGCAACCACCGGCTCGCCCACCCAAGGGGGGCGGATGCGTTGGTTTTGATAGATCGCTTTAGGCCTTACGGTATCGTTATCAAGGTCGGTATTTTGACTTGCATCCCCGTCTTTTCTTTTGCCTCAATTCGGAGTCCGATCATGTCGCAGCACGCCCGTAACGTCTGGCTCAGAAGCTTGTTTGTACTTTTCGTCGCGGCGTGGTCGGCACCGGGGTTGGCCGTCACCGACGACGACGGCGGGATCCAGGGCGACCCCGCGAAGGCGGGGGCCGGCATCGTTACGGGAGATGCGGAGGCCGGTGAAGCGAGCGGGGTCGATCTCGTCGCGGCCGGGCGGGGGTCGGGCCATGTCCTGCCCACGGTCCGCCTGACGCCGCGGCGGGTGCAGGTCACGGGCCTCGATGACAGCCGGCGGTACCTGCACGGCACGTGGAACTACGTCAACCGCTTGCCCACATCGTTCGACGGGACCCCCGGAAGTGTCCCGGAGTGGGGGAAGTTGGAGGTGCCAGGGCACCCGGTGCTGCAGGGCTACGAGAAGATGCCCGAGGAGATCGGCGGCACGCCGATGGGTTACCACTACGCCTTCGACGTGCCGGGCGAGTGGGAGGGGATGCGGGTGATCCTGCGGTTCGAGGGGGTGGACGGGCTGTCGAAGGTCTGGATCAACGGACGGAAAGCCGGCGAGAACGACATCGCGACACTGCCCAGCGAGTACGACGTGACGGACCTCTTGAAGTTCGGCGGGTCGAACGACCTGACGATGACGATCGAGAAGTCGCTGGTGACGCTGTGGTCGCGGCGTGAGCTGGGGGGGATCAACCGGGGGGTGTACTTGCAGGCGCTGCCCGTGGTGAACCTCGCGCGGCTGCACGCCGACACCACGCTGGGCCCCGACCACCGGGACGCGACGGTGAACGCCCGGCTGAAGGTCGCCAACCAGAGCGGCCGGATGCTCGAGGGCGTGCGGCTGCGGCCGCGGGTCCGCACGGCGGACGGTGAGGTCGTGCCTACGTCGCTGCCGAAGGACCAGGACGTGCTGCTGCCGCCGATCGCGGCGGGCCAGACGGTGGAGCTGAAGGTGCCGCTGTTGGTAGAAGGGCCGGCGTTGTGGACCGCCGAGACGCCGACGCTGTACGAGCTGGAGTGTCGGCTGCTGGTCGGCGACAAGCCGCAGATGACGGCGACGCAGCGGTTCGGGTTCCGCGACGTGGCGGTG
>JBCBSA010000297.1:0-3899 GCA_039819425.1 Planctomycetota bacterium | reverse complement strand
GGCAGGCGCGTCCAGAATGGGTGCTGGTTCCACGAGGTGAACCGCTCGGGGTGAGGCATAAGACCAAAGATGCGCCCGGAGGGGTCGCAGATCCCCGCGATCGAGCGGGCCGAGCCGTTGACATCCTCGGCGTACCGCAGGGCGACCTGGCCGTCGGCCTCGAGTCGATCCAAGACTTCCGAGGGGGCGGTGAATCGGCCCTCGCCGTGGGCGATGGGCAGGTCGTGGTCGGTCAGGCCGCGGGTCCAGACGCAGGGGCTGGCGGGCTCGACGGTCACCGGCGTCCAGCGGTCGATGAACCGGCCCGAGTCGTTGTGGGCCAGCGTCGCCTGCTGCACCCCGGCGTGGGGGTCGGGCAAGAGGCCCAGCTTCACCAACACCTGGAACCCGTTGCAGGGCCCAAACATCGGCACGCCCCGGTCGATCGCCGCGAGCAGGGCGTCGTACAACCGGTGCCTGAGCCGGTTGGCCAGGATCCGCCCCGCCGCGATGTCGTCGCCGTAGCTGAACCCCCCGGGGAAACCGACGAGGTCGAAGCCGTCCAACCTCCGGGGGTCCTCGATCAGGTCGTGGAGGTGGATCCGCGTCGGCTCCGCCCCGGCGAGCCGGAAGGCGTGGGCCAATTCGGCGTCGCAGTTCGTGCCGGCGCTGCGCAGGATGAGGGCTTGGGGATTCACGCAAAGAGTCTATCAGGGCCCGGCTTTCGGGCGGGACGGTTGCGATTCAACCCGTTCGTGTCGGGCCCGCCGCCGGCCTCGTCCATGTCCATCGCGGTCGTGCTGTGAAGCCGACAGGGCTCGCCCTCAGCGCTTTCCGCTGCGCCGATAGTCGGCCCGGCGATCGGCGTATTCGCTCGGCGTCAGGGGCAGGCTCGGACGTTCGACCCCGTCGAGCACTTGGCGGTGGAGTTGTTTGAGGAACGGTACGCACCACCCGCAACCGGTACCCGCGCCGAGGCATTCGCTCAGCAGGCTGGCGACCGGCGGGCGTTCGCGTTTGCAGTAATTCACGACCTTCCGCTGGCTGACGCGGAAGCAGAGGCAGACGGGGTCGTCGTGGTCCATCGCACCAGTTTAGAACAGCGTCACCCGGGGCCGTGGCACCGGGGCTATGGTGGTGCCGTGAGAAATCGCCCCCGGAACCTGTTGGAGCTTTGGCTGGCGGGGGTGTTCGTGGCGGGGGCGTTGCTGGTGCCGGGCGGGGCGGCCGGGCAAGCCACGTTCAGCCTCGGGGGGATCCAGGTCAACGAATCGGACCAGGCGGCGTGGTCGCGGACGATGGCCCAGGCGGGGTTCAACACGCTGCAGGTGACGGTCTACGCCCGGCAGCCGGCGTGGGACGCGCCGGAGCTGCTGACCCGGCCGGTGGACGAGGGCACGCTGAAGAAGATTCGGGCGGCGCGGGCGGCGGGGCTGGAGGTGGCGCTGATCCTGCGGGTGGAGATGGACCACGCCTACCCCGAGAACCGGTTTTTGTGGCACGGGCTGATCCTGCCCGACGGGCCGGCGGCGCTCGACGCGTGGTTCGACCGGTACACGGGGTTCGTCGCGGCGTGGGCCGAGGCGGCGGAGGCCGAGGGGGTGACGTTGATCGGGATCGCCAGCGAGATGAACGCGTTGGCGTCGACGGTGCCGGTGTCGGCGTTGCCGACGCTGGAGGCGTACTACCTCGACGCGGCGAAGCAGTCGAACAAACGAGACAAACTGGTGTCGCGGGCCGACGAGGTCCCGCCCGAGCGGGTCCGGGCGCCGGGCGACGCCTCGCCGATCGAGAACCTGCGGGCGTTCGAGACGGATCGTGACGCGGCGCTCGCCGCCTGGGCGTCGGCGGTGACCTACGACGGCCAAGGCCTCACCCTCGACCAGCGCATCGAGCGCATCAACCAACGCCGGGCGCACCAGCTCGAGCGCTGGCGGGAGCTGATCCGCGAGGTGCGGGCTGTCTATTCGGGCCGGCTGACCTGCGCGGCGAACTTCGACAACTACCTCGACATCGCGTTCTGGCCCGAGCTCGACGTGATGGGCATCAACGCCTACTTCCCGCTGCGCAACCCCGAAGAGCCGGCGACCGACGACGTGCTGGCCGAGGGCTGGCGGGGGGTGTGGGACGAGATCGCGCACCACCAGGAGCAACTCGGCGTGGCGGGGGTGCCCGTCGTGTTCACCGAGCTGGGCTACACCCGGCGGGCCGGCTGCACCACGGCGCCGTGGGCTTGGCAGGGGTTCGATCTGGTCGGCGACAACGAGACGCTGATGGTGTGGGAAGAATTGGCGTTCGACCCCGGCGAACGGGTGCGGGCGATGGCGGCGCTCGACCGGGTCAACCGCGAACGCGGCGGGCCGCTGGCGGGGCTGCTCTACTGGAAGCTCACGGCGACCGAGCACCACGCCGAGATCGAGCCGTTCGCGTTGTGGATCGGCGACGGGGCCGAGCACGACCCGCTTCTCCCGGCGTTGCTAGAGTTTCTCGAACCGGTGGCCGAGCCGCCGCCCAAGCCGCCAACCCGCCCCCACCGCCCCGCCGATGAAGCGACCGACCGCCTACGACCAGTTGCTCACGCACCTCGAGAAGCTCCCGGGCATCGGTAAGCGCTCGGCCGAGCGCATCGCGTTCCACCTCCTCCGACAACCCGAAGCCGACACCCTCGGCCTCGCCGACGCGGTGCGGGCCTTCCGCGAAGGCCTGAAAGTCTGCTCCGTTACCGGCCACGTCTCCGAGTCCGACCCCTGCTCGATCGTCACCGACCCCGACCGCGACCACGGCACGGTCCTCGTCGTCGAGCAGCCCTCCGACGTCATCGCCATGGAGCAGACCGGCGCCTACCGCGGCAGCTACCACGTCCTCATGGGCCGGCTCGCCCCGCTCGAAGCCACCGGCCCCGGCGACCTCAACATCGACGGCCTGCTCCGCCGCGTCGACGCCGGCACCAAACACGACTCCCCCGAACACCCCCGCATCACCGAGGTCGTCCTCGGCACCAACCCCACCCTCGAGGGCGACGGCACCGCCCTCTATCTCGCCGACGAACTCCGTGAGCGCGGCGTGAAGGTCACCCGCCTCGCCCGCGGCCTGCCGACGGGGTCGAGCCTGCAGACCGTCAGCAAGGCCGTGCTCAGCGACGCGGTGCAGGGACGGGTGAGTGATTTTTGATTCCGGAATCGAGCGTTTTTGATTGGTCGCCCCGCCGGGCAGGTGGTAAGGTTTTCCCGCGACAGCAAATCCCGGACCGCAACTCCAAAACTTCGATCAGACGGCAAAAATGAGAATCGACACCGGCCAACACCTGCGGATGGACCAGCGCATGAAGCTGGCCCCGCGGATGATCCAGTCGATGGAGATCCTCCAGATGGCCCAGCCGGCCCTCGAGGAACGCATCGAGCAGGAGCTAGCCAGCAACCCCACCCTCGAACAGGTCGAGCCCGGCCGCGACCGCGAGACCCTCCTCGCCGAACGAGAGCAGGACCGCCGCGACGACCGCGAGGGCGAACGCGAGCTCGTCGTCGCCGACGGCCCCTCACCCGACCGCCAGTCCGACGACTTCGAACGCCTCTCCAACATCTCCGAGCAGTACGGCGACTCTTGGTCCGCCAACACCTCCGAGTCAGGCGAAAACTTCTCCCGCCGCATGGCCAATTCCGGCGGCGAACGCGACGGCAAGATGGACGCGATGGCCAACACCGCCGCCCGCGGCGCGTCCCTCTACGACCAACTCATCGACCAGTGGCACCTGGTCGACCTCGACGCCCCCACCCTGCGTCTCGGTGAACACCTCATCGGCTACATCGACGCCGACGGCTACCTCCGCCCGCCCCTCCAGGAACTCCTCGACGCCGCTCCGCCCGGCACCACCGCCGACGACATCGACGAGTGCGTCGAACTCCTCCAGGAAGCCCTCGAAC
>JBCBSA010000296.1:0-3911 GCA_039819425.1 Planctomycetota bacterium | reverse complement strand
GGCGGAACTGCTCGTAGAGGACGGACTCGTAGAGGTTCTGGCCGCGGTGCTCGAGCTTGGTGAACCATGCGAGGTGGTTGATGCCGGCACACTCCCAGTCGAGTTCGTCGTAGGGCACGTCGGCGAGCTTGGCCAGCAGGTGGCTGGTGCCCTGGACCGAGTGGCAGAGCCCGACGACGGGGACCTCGGGGACGGCTCGGCCCGCGGCGAGCACCATCATGTTCATCGGGTTGGTGTAGTTGAGCATCACCGCGCCGGGGCACAGCTCGCGCATGTCGCGGAGGATGTCGAGGAAGACGGGGACGGTGCGGAGGCCTTTGAACAGGCCGCCGGGTCCGATGGTGTCGCCGATGCACTGGTCGACGCCGTACCTGAGCGGGATGTCGTTGTCCCACCCGACGCAGTCGACGCCCGAGACCTCGACGCTGCACACGGCGTAGTGGGCCCCCGGGAGGAGTTCGCGGCGGTCGGTCGAAGCCTTGACGGTCCAGCCGGCGGACTTGCCGAGCTGGTCGATGAGGGTTTCGACGACCCGGGTGGTGAGATTCAGGCGTTCTTCGTCGATGTCGACGAGGCGGATCTCGCCGCGGTCGGCGGTGTCGATCATCACGATGTCGCGGGCGATCTTGGGGCAGAACGTCGAGCCGGCGCCGACGAAGGCGACGTTAATGGGGCGGGTGAACCGGCCGGGCAGGGGGGTCTTGGAGTCGGCGGCCTGGGTGTGTTCGTCGTGGCCGCGGGTGGCTTGGGCTTCGGGGTTTTTTCCGGGGGCGGCGGTCGCGGTCATGGGGCGGGTCCTTGGGAGAGAGGCGGATGCTGAAAGTCGTCGGCGACGTGATGGGGGCACGAGTCTATCTCGACATCGACCCGACCCGGCCCTCATTCCGTGATCGGGTTGGTGCATTGCGTGACGTGTACGCGATGCCGGGGGGATTCCGGTTACGATCGTGGTTTCGCGTCGTCGAGCGTGAGGCCGGCCGGGCCTCGGTGAGGAAGCATCGCAGTTGGTTGATTCGGCTCTATTTCGCCCGGTGTTGCTGCTGCCGACTTACGACAACGCCCGGACGCTGGGGGCGGTGTTGGCGTCGGCCGCGGATTTGGGTCGGCCGGTGGTGGTGGTCAATGATGGGTCGACGGACGAGACGGCGGCGGTCATCGGTCGGTTCGTGGCCGAGCGTCCGGGCGTGGCGCTGACCCGGCTCGATCACGATCGGAACCGCGGCAAGGGGGCGGCGCTGCGGACGGGGTTTGGGTGGGCGTCGGCCCAAGGGTTCACCCACGCGGTCACGATGGACACCGACGGGCAGCACACGGCCGAGGACGCGGGCCGGCTGCTCGACGCGGCGGCGGCGGCGCCCACGGCGTTGGTGCTGGGGTGCCGAGACCAGTCGGACCCGGCGTATCCGTCGGCCAGCCGAACGGGCCGATTGTTCTCGAACTTGTGCATCTTCGTGGCGTCGGGGCGGCGGGTGGAGGACAGCCAGTGCGGGCTGCGGGTGTACCCGTTGGGGCTGGTCGAGGCGGTGCGCTGCCGGGCGGGGCGGTACGGGTACGAGGCGGAGATTTTGACGCGGTCGGGGTGGGCGGGGTGTCCGCTGGTGCAGACGCCGGTGCGGGTGATCTACCCGGAAGGGGAAGCGCGGGTGAGCCACTTCCGGCCGTGGCGAGATTCGCTACACGGCGCAGCGCTGCACCTGCGGCTGTGGCTGCGAGCCGTCCTCCCGCTCCCCTTCCCCAAGTGGCCCCCCCCGCCCCCGGAAGTTTCGCAAGCGACGGCGACACGCCGCGGCAGACGGAAATGGAGTGACTACTTCCGGGGGTGGTTCCGGGGGGTTTGGCGGTGGGTCGATCCGCGGGAGTTGGTGCGGGCGGCGCGGCGGGATCGGGTGAGCCAGATGAGCGTGGCGCTCGGGTTAGGCGTTGGGGTGTTTGTGGCGAACCTGCCGGTGTACCCGGTGCAGACGCTGGTGGCGATGTACCTGGCCAAGCGGCTGCACCTGCATCCGGTTTCGACGGTGGCGGGGTCGCAAGCGGCGTTCCCGCCGTTCGGGTTGTTGTTGATCTTCGCGGCGATCTACTTGGGGCACGTGGTGCTGACCGGCGACCCGCCGTCGTGGTCGGACTTCTCTGGGTTAGGGGCGCTGAGTTTCGCGGAGATTCGGGGGTTGATGCACGAGTACTTTTTGTCGTGGTGGATCGGGGGGTTGGCGATCGGGAGCGTGATGGGGATCGCGACGTTCGCGGTGGGTCTGGGGTTGCTGAAGTGGGTGCCGGTGGAGCACGCAACGAACGTGAGCGAGGAGGCGCTGGGGGAGCGAGCGGGCGGGTGATCACGGGTTACGAGTGGTAGGCGGGCAGGCCCAGGAGGCGGTCGAGGCGGACGATCTCGACGCCGCGGTCGCGGAGTTGGTTCACGAGTGGGATCACGGCGTCGGCGGTGGCCCGACGGGAGCGGGGGCGGTCGGGTTCGTGGCCGTCGTGGAGGAGGAGGATTTCGCCGTCGGTGGCCTTGCGGAGGCGTTTGATGATTTTCTTTTGTTGGGGGTGGCGTCCGCCGTCGAGGGCGCGGCGGGTCCAGGTGACGACGGTGTGGCCGCCGTAGCGGGCCTCGGTCATGAGGTGCCAGTGCTTGAGGCCCATGGGCGGGCGGAAGAACGCGGGGCGTCGGCCGAGGATGTCGAAGACGGCGTCGTCGGTGCGGTCGATCTGGCGACGCCAGAAGGCGTTGAGGCCCCAAAGGCCCTGGCGGTCGTGGTCGTAGCTGTGGTTGGCGACGATGTGGCCTTCGTCGTGGATGCGGCGGACGAGGTGGGGGTGGGCCCGGGCGTTTCGGCCGACGACGAAGAAGGCGGCGGGGGCGTCGACGGCGTCGAGCGCGTCGAGCACGGCCGGGGTCGCGTCGGGCGTCGGGCCGTCGTCGAACGTGAGCGCGACGCGGGGCGATTGCTCGGGCCCGGCGTCGTCCGGGGCGCGGAAAACCAGCGGGCCCATGATCCGGCTGCGCGGGTGGAACATGCCCCAGGTCAGCAGCGTGCCGCCGACGGTGACGGCGGGGGCGATGACGGTGATCCAGGTGGAAACGATCTGCATGGGCGGGGGGCGTGGGGCGGTGGTCAGCGACGCGTCGCGTCGCAGTTAACGCGCGATGGATGTCGCGGAATTCATCTGCGATCGCCCGAGACGATCGGCGGGATGAAGCCGGGTTGGATGGCGTTCATCACTTCGGCGCTGCGCAGCGGGCCGTCGATCGGGCCGCGCATCGACATGACGAACGCGGCGGAGTTGACTTGATTGAGCCCGCCGTGGGTCGAGCGGGGGGTGACGAACCACTGGAACCACTCGATGCCGGCGCAGTAGCCGTCCCGGACACTGACCATGACCTGGGGGACGTTGAGGGTGCCGCGGCGGAAACCGTCCCAGAGACGGGCCGGGGCGTCGGGGAACTCGTGGTCGGCGGTGCGGGCGAACCACTCGTCGCGGGACATGGGCTGGTTGGAAAGCTCGTCGCCGTAGCCGAGCACGTCGGCGGTGTCGGGGCGGTAGGTCAGCCGGCGTTGGTCGTCCATCGACACGACGGCTGCACCTTCGTGGTTGCGGACGACCACGTCGCGGCCGACGACGTAGCTGACGGTCTCCAGTTCGGGCCGACCGGCGAGCAGGGCGTCGGCGACGGCTTCGGGCTGTTCGGTGTGGACGCCGAACCAGGTGAGTAATCCGTCCATCTCGACGAACACGTCGCCCGGCCGACGCAGCTTGTCGGTGACGCGGAACCCGGCGTCGGCGAGGGTCTGTTCGACGTCGATCCAGGTGGTGTCGACGAGGTTGTGGCCGTGGTCGGAGAGGACGCTGACCTTCACCGCGCCGCGGCGTTCGTAGAGCACCTGCACGATGAACTTCTCGAGGTCGTCGAG
>JBCBSA010000295.1:0-3912 GCA_039819425.1 Planctomycetota bacterium | reverse complement strand
GACCGCGCCTCCACCGCCGCCGCAAAAATCCCCGACCCCGACGTCCCCCCCGCCGCCCGCGCCCGGGCCACCGCCCCCAACCAGCCCGGCAACACGCCCCCCGGCATCCCCCCCGGAACATCCCCCGGCTCGGGGGGTGCGGGCGGAGACGGGTCGTTTTCTCGGCGTGGCGTGGTGAACAACTTCAACATCACACAACCCCATGGTACCGGTCCGTCGTCGGCCTCACGACGGCGACTCCGGGCCGGGCTCGCCCACGTCCTCGGCCGGCACCCCCGACCGGGGCCGCTGCGCCGCGCGGATCGCGTGGTCCACCAACTGGTCCATCACGTCGTCCGCCACCTCGATCTCAAGCTCGGGCGGGAGGGCTTCCGGGGAGAGTCCCGGGGAAGCTTCCGGGGGCGCTTCCGGGGGAACTTCTGGGGGCGGTCCGCCCGCCAACGCCTCGGCCAACCCCGCGGTGTCCGCCGGCGGCGTCTCGACCGAACCCCCCGACCGCGGCGGCACACGCGTCGGCGTCGGCCCCACCTGCGTCGGCGGTTCACCGCCCGCTTCCAACACGGTCTCGGCCTCGCTCCCCACGTCGTCGATCCGCGGCAACGGCACCCCACCCGTGTCCCCCCCGCCGGCCGAGCCCGACCGCGCCTCCACCGCCGCCGCAAAAATCCCCGACCCCGACGTCCCCCCCGCCGCCCGCGCCCGGGCCACCGCCCCGGGCCGACGACCAAGCCCGTCGTGGCGGTTCAGCACCGTCCCGATCACCGACGCTCCGACCACCCGCAGCCGGTTCACCGCCTTGGCGTACGCCGGCTGCGTCTGCTCCCCGCTCACCACCACCACCGTACCGTCCGCCACCGCGCAGCCCAGCATCCCCTCCACGCTCCCCGTCGCCGACCCCGCGTCGATCAGCGTCGCCGTGTACCCCCCCCGCCGGCTCACCTCGTACAGCTTGCCCAGCCACCGCGACGACACCCGCCCCGCCCACCGCTTCCGCAGCGCCGCCCCCCGCCCCATCGCGCTGAGCACCGCCAGGTTCTCGATCCGCGTCTGCACCACGCTCCGCCGCAGCGACGCCCCGCCCAGCATCGCCCCGAACCCCGCCGCCGCCGCTTCGTCACCGAGCGCCAACCGCTCGCGGTCCTCGTCTTCCAAGTACCCCAGCTCTTCGATCACCCCGTCCACGCCGAGCCCGTCGCGGGTCGCCTCGTCGTCGCTGCCGCCGCCCGCCGGCTTCTGCAGCCACGCCAGATCGATCAACAACACCCGCGTCCCCGACAACGCCATCGACACCGCCAACCCCACCGCCACGCTCGTCGCCCCGCTCCCCGCCGCCACCCCCGTCACCGCAAACGCCCCCCCCGCCCCCGGAATTCCCCCCTGCGCTTCGGACAGCCGGGGTTCGCCGTCCGATCCAACACGCCGCCTCGTGTCGTTCGCCGCCAGCCGCGCTTCGAGGATCGCCCGCAGCCCCTGGATCGACCGCACCTCGCCGCCTTCGTCGAACCCGCCGCCGCCCACCTCGGCGTCACGCGAATCCGCCGCGCCGCTGAGCGTCGGCATCGCCCCCAGCACCGGCAGCGACGAACCGATGAGCTTCCCGTCCGCCGTCCGCCGCACCCGCCGGTCCAACGCGAACACCAACCCCAACCCCCCCGCGCCCCACAACGCCCCCAGCGCGGCCAAACCAGCGGCCCAAGCCCAACGCCAATCCCGCCAGACCGCGACGGTCGGCTCATCGCCGCCCCCCACATACGCCGTCTCCACCACCCGCACCCCCTCCCCGGGCTCCAGCGCCGCCAACGCCGCCTCCGCCTCGGCCACCGCCGACGCCGCCCGGCTCGCCTCGGCCACCTCCGCCCGCCACGCCGCGACCCGCGGCCGCAGCGCCGCGACCCGCGCCGACGCCCGCTCCAGCTCGGCCCGCCGCGCCTCGGCCCGGGCCTCGGCCTCGCTCACCCGCACCGCCCGGAACGCCACCCCGCCGTCGCCCACCGGCACCACCCGCGAATCCGCCGCCCGCTCGTCCAGCTTCCGCTCCAGCTCGCCGCGCTCCCGCAGCCGAACCGCCGCCGACGGGTTCGGCGGCCACACCGCCGCGACCAGTTCCGCGTGGATCGCCCGCAGCCGACCCCACCACGCCGCCGCCTCGGGGTCGAACGTCGCCAACTCCTCCCGTGTCGGCGAACCCCGAACCGCCAGCGACTCGGCCCGCTGCTTCGCCACGTCGGCCCGCCGCCGGGCGTCGGCCTCGGCCCGGACCGCTTCGTCCCACATCGCTTCCAGATCGCCTGCCCCCCCGCCCCCCCCGGAACTGCCCCACGCCGCCCGCGTCTGGGCCACCCCCGCCGCGGCCGCTGCCGCACCCGCCCGCAGCGTCGCCAGCTCCGCCTCGGCCGCCCGCCGTTGCCGGTCACGCTCCGCCGCCGCCGGCAGCGTCGTCCGCGCCGCCCACCCCGCCATCACGTGCCGCAGCGCCTCCGCCGCCGTCGCCGGGTCCGTCGCTTGCGCCTCGATAAGCAGCCGCGTCGCCGTCGCCTCCGGGCGCGTCGCCGTGACCCACAACGCATCCGCCGCCGCCGAACCGCCCAGCGTCCGCAAAAGCGCCAGCTCCCGCTCGACCGCCGACTCCATCGCCAGCGCCGCGGCGCCGTCGGCCCGCGTCGCGGCACTCAGCCCCAGACGCACCATCGCCTCGGCCCGGTACGTCGGCGCGGTCACGCCCCACCACCCCGCCGCACCGCCCACCGCGGCCCCCACCGCCGCCGCCAACGCCACCCACCGCCAACGCCCCGACAGCCGCGCCCACCGGTCCGCCAACCGCAGACCCTCGTGTTCCGTCCCCCCGGCCCCGGACGCTCCACCCACGCCCGCCGAGCCGTCGGCCGACGGGGGGCGCAGCGGTTGCGCACGGCTCGTCCTCGCTCGGCGGCTGGTTGTCGTCACCCGTCGCTCCCTACTCGGCACACATCACAGACCACTCCCACCCCCGCAAACCGCCCCCGGAAGTCGCCCCGGAAATCGCCCGAAACCCCTGCCAACATCGCCCCGGAACCCGCGGCAGGCCCGGGCCGGTCGTTGTCGCGCTGTCCCTGATCGATGGCCACGGCGGTCATCCACCTCAACCCGTGCTGAGGTCGAGTATAGCGTCGGCCTCCCCACCGCCCAAACCCTTGACGGGGGCCTGACGCCTGAATCTTTCAAAAAAATCGACCTTCTCGCGACTCCGGAAATAACTCGTCGATCCGGGGGGTTATTTACGACATGATGAACGTCGCATCCCCCCCCCGGCCCAAACTCCGCCAACGACGCCCCCACCTCGGCCTCAGGCTGGGGCGCTCCCCCCACCGCGACCGCTCGCGGACGCTTTCGCTGGCCAGCGAGGCCTACGAACAGGGCTACTTCGACGCCACGGTCTACCGCCAAGGCGTGCGCTACAACCTGACGATGTTCGGCGTCACCGGCGTCGAGGGCGACGCCTGGCGGCTCGGCTACGCCGACGCGTCCCAGGGCCAGCCCCGTCGCGACCTCGACGAGCTGAGGCGCTGGCTCGATCCGGCGCACGACGCGGCACGCCAGCGCGTGTGATCGTCGCGCGGAGCGGCTGCGGCGCGGCCGCCCTTTCGGAGAGACGCTCTTTTCCGGTCGTGGTTTATTCAGTCCCGGGGCCATGACCCGGGGCCGCCCCCGGTGAGTCACCGGGGGCGAAATCCAGTGAATGCCAACTTCAATGTAAACACCATCCTTTTTTCGGGGGGGGACCACGGGACGCGACGCGTCACCCGCTAAACATGAAGTTGGTGCGTTGTCGCGGGTCAGCCCACCAGGTCCAAGCCGAGCGACGACCGCGAGGTGTCCGCGGCGGCGGCGTCCGCCGCACCGGGCCGTTCCGCCCCCCGGCCGGTCGATCGGCGG
>JBCBSA010000294.1:0-3913 GCA_039819425.1 Planctomycetota bacterium | reverse complement strand
TGTTTGGCGGGCACGGCGCAGCCGCCCTTTCCGGGGGGGGCGACCGACCGCGGGACGCTCCTCGTCACCCGCTGAACATGAGGTTGGCGAGATGCAGGTTGGTTCGGGTCCCACCCCGAGTGCCGGGCCGGGTAAAAAGTCCGGACAGCTGTGCGTCTTCCGGGGGACGGGGGACGTTGGTTGTTCCCCGCACGAGGAGTCGGGCTATCACCGGGACTTGGAAAAAGGCCGTCGTCGATCTGGTCGCCAGCCACGGGGGGGTTCACTTCCGGCGTGCCCGCCGGATCGTGGGGGACCCCGGGGTCGCCGAGGACGTGTGTCAGCAGGCCTATCTGAAGGCGGTGGCGGCCGAGGCGGAGGTCCGTGACCCCGGACGGCTCGCGGGCTGGGTCGGCCGGGTGATCGTCAACGAGGCGATCGACGTGCTGCGTCGCCGCAAGCGTCAACGCCGGGCCTACGAGACGCGGGGGGAATCGGGGGGTCGTGTGGCCGGGGCCGAGGGGGTGGCGGAGTCGGCCGAAGAGCGCGACCTGGTGTTGGCGATGGTTAAACGGCTCGACGAGCCGATCCGCGTGGTCGTGGTGATGCGGACGATGCAGGGCATGACCGGCAACGAGGTCAGCCGGGCGTTGGGTTGCAGCCCCGCGCTGGTGTCACGCCGGCTCCATCGGGGGCTGGACCAGCTGCGGCGGTGGATGGAAGAGTCGCCCCTACGGGAGTTATCTGCGCCATGAATAAGCCCCTCGACACTCACCACGCCGAGCACGCGGACGGCGATCTGGAACACGTACTCGGCCTAGACCTGAACCGCGCCGGGCTGCGCCGGCTGGCGGAGGTGTCGGCGCGGGTCGAGGCCGACCCGTCTCTGGGCCGACGGCTCGACGACTTGGTCGCGCTACGCGGGATCCTGGGGCCTGAGGCCGACGGTGAACCGCTTGGGGGGCAGGCGGCTTTTGCTCGGCGAATGTCCGACGCCGTAGAAGGGCACGGGCGTCCGCCCGGGCTTGGCGGTTGGCGGCGGCTCGCGCCCGGCCTGATGGGCGGAGCGATCGCGGCGTCGTTGATCTTCGCCGGGACGGTCGCGGTCGACTCCTTCCAGGGGGACGGGCCGGGTGCAAGCCACCGACCCCTGGTCGGGCTGCCGGACGCGGGTCACGCCGACCGGCTGCCCGCATCGCCCGTCGAGCAGAGCGCGTTGCTGACCGACCTGGCCGGGTTCTACGACAACCGGGCGAGCTGGGTCGCGACGACCGGCGGCGATACGCAGGTCGGGCTATCGGCCCGGCCGCTCGCCCCGGCGACCCCCTGGGTCACGCGGCTGTCGCTGATGTCGCCCGGCCGCGCGGCGCTCCACACCGACCTGGCCCTCTTCGCCGACCAGGACGTCGTGGTCCTCGCGCCGCGGCCCGACGCCCCGCCGGTGCGCTACGCGGTCCGCCTGAACCCCAGCGGCGACGGACGCTCGGCCTCGTTGACGATCTCGGCCCAGCTGAACGCCGGTACTGCGATCAGCACCTCGCTGAACGTCCGCGACGATCTAGTCCAGGAAATCGGCCGCCTCACCACCGAACACGGCGACTACACCCTGCACCTCGGGCTCGCCCGCCCCGCTCCCCCGGAACCCCCCTCCGCCGCCGATGCGATCTGATGAGCTCCCTCGTGCTGCCCTTCATCACGCTCGTCGCCTTTCCGCACGGCGGCCACCTCCAGAGCGGCACCACCGCCGAGGTCGGCCTGCGCCCGCTCTTCGCCGAGATGCCCGAGACGCTCGACGTCTCCTGGCAGCTGACCTACGGCGAGGCCGTCGTCGGCGAGGGCGGCTTCACCTGGCGCGAGCGCGAAACACGCCGTCCTCTACGGGTGCCCGAGGTGCGCACCCGCCTGAGATTGCGGTGGCACTATCAGATCCGCCTGACCTCGCCGACGGCCACGGAGATCGACCGCGGCACCCGAGACCTTTGGGTGCACCCCCCTTCTCCCGTCGCCGACCCCCACGCGGTGTCCGCCGACCGCGTGGGATACGACGTGGTGCTCATCTCCGTCGGCCTCGACCGCGGGCTTGCCTCGCTGCTGCGGGATCTGGGGGCACGCGTTGAATCGGTCACGCCCGGCGAGGCGTTCCGCGCGGCCGGAGCGCGTCTCGTGGTCGTCGGCCGCCACGCGATGACGCCGCGTATCGACGAGGCCGTCGGCCGCCTCCTGCGCCGGGGTGCGGGCGTGGTCGTATTGCCTCAGATGGCGGCCGCCCGATCGTTGCTTGCGGTTGATGAACCGCCCGATTCGCTGCGGACGGGCATCGACCTGGCGTGGCTGGAAGAACGC
Source organism: Planctomycetota bacterium (assembly GCA_039819425.1). GTDB lineage: Bacteria > Planctomycetota > Phycisphaerae > Phycisphaerales > Phycisphaeraceae > Algisphaera. The sequence goes on along the minus strand of JBCBSA010000294.1, from coordinate 1,591 downwards.
CTTGCCTCCGCCGCGGGCGAGCCGGTTCTTTGGACAAAACGCACGGGCCCGGGGCTGGCCGTGGGTTGGCGGTTCCCCGTCGCCGACTGGGCCGCCGACCCGGTGGGTCGGCAATTGATGCACAACGCCCTGCACCTCCTGATTCTCGCCCCGCCGTCGTCCGGCCCAGACCCGCAACCCTCGGGGGCAGCAACCCCTCAGCCGATCAAGCCCCACAAGACCAACCATTCCAAGATGAAAGATTTGCCATGAAGCAACACCTCTACGCGTTCGCGGTCGCCGTTGTCGGGGCGTCGCCGCTCTTTGTTGGCTCACCCTCCCGCGCCGACCTGCCGGCCGGTTCGGACGATAAGGCGGTGCCGGAGAAGTCGAAGGAATCTGACGAGAGCGACACCGGAAACGAAGACGAGCGCCCGATCGCGGTCAGCGTGCTCCCGTTCGCGGTCTCGTCGGAAGACGGAGCCATCGGCGACCAAGTGGCTGACCTCGTCACCGTGCTGCTCTCGGCCGACCGCGGCTTCCGCCTGGTCGATCGGCAGACGCTCGACCGGGTGCTCGACGAGCAGGCCCTGTCCGGCACCGGGCTGGTCGACACGCAGCGGGCGATCGAAGTCGGCAACCTCGTCGGGGCGCAGATCATCGTGGCCGGCCGCGTCTTCGAACTCGGCCGAAGCCGGATGATGACCGCCAAACTCATCGGCACCGAGACCACCCTGATCGAGGGCGTGATCGAGCGCGCTCCGCTGGGCACCCCGTCCGACGAGATGGTGCTGGCGCTCGGCGAACAGATCGTCGGCCTGCTCGCCGAACGCGGGCACACGCTGGTCGCCCGGCCCACGCCGCCCGACCCGACCGACGCGATGATCCGCACCCTGGCCGGCCGCGACCTGCCCACCTTCGCCGTACTCGTCACGGAAGAGGACCTGACGCCCGCCGCCGCCGCATCCGCCGAACCGCCCGACCCGGCGGTCGAGACCGACCTCAAATCCGTGCTCGCCCGCGCCGGCGTCGACGTCCGCGACGTCCCCGCGAACGATCTGGCCGAGTGGGCCCAGGCCGAAGCCTGGACCGACCCCAAAGCCTGGCCTCGAACGCTCGACGGCGTGGATTATGTCCTAACCGGCAAAGCGTTCAGCGAACCCACCGGCCGCATGCGCCAACTGCACCTCGCCGGTGCCCGCGCCGAGATCAACGTGATCCAGCGCCGCGACGGCCGCATCGTCCTCGCCGCCGCCGAGACCACGCGGGGCGTCGATCTCTCCCCCGGCCTCGCCGGCAAGAACGCCCTCGAAGCCGCCGGCCGCAACCTCTCGATCCGCCTCCTCGCCCACCTGATCGAGACCACCGAACCCGGCAACCCCGACGCCCCCGAAGACGAAGCGGAGTGAGACCTTACGTCATCCCTCCGCAGACTCGCCGACCGAAGCCAACGTCCAGAGCCGTCTGATCGAAGGTGCCAACCGAATATGGCAGGCTGCCAGACGGCTGGATATAAAAATGAGGCAAAATTTTTCCTCCAAGGTTTCTAATTAACACCTTGATGCCTATACTCGCGATGTCGAGCACGCTACCCCGACCGCCTGCACGAGTC
>JBCBSA010000293.1:0-3921 GCA_039819425.1 Planctomycetota bacterium | reverse complement strand
GACGCGAACTTCCGGGGGGCGTGGCGGAGTCACGGGGAATCGGAGAAAATTGCGGCGTGAACAGCAACACCACGGTGGTCTTGAAGTTCACGCCGCAATTTTCTCCGATTCCCCGTGACTCCGCCACGCCCCCCGGAAGTTCGCGTCCTATCCGCGTCGCCGTACCCACCACACGCCGGCCCCCACCGCCAACGCCAACGCCGGCATCCCCGCCAGCAGCGTGAGCCGGTACGTCAACGCTGCGCCTTCGCCGATCGCCCCGATCCGCCGAAGGTCCTGCGTCCGCGGCGTCGCGGCGATCGCGTCGTCCAGCCCCGCCAGCCAGTACACCCCGTTGACGAACAGCTCGCTGTTGCCCAGCCGACGCGACGCCTGTGTGTCGCCCAGCCAGTGCCGCTCGCCGAACACCATCAGCCTCCCCCCGGCGTCACGCTGCGCCGCCGCAGCGATCACCACGCCGTCGGCCCGGTTGTCCTCGTTCGACGCCGCGGCGGCGATCTCGGCGGGGGTCGTCAGCCCCTCGGCGACCCACCCCGTGCCGTCGTCCAGCCTCGCCAACGGCCGCGTCTCCACCGCATCCGGCGGGTCCACCGACAACGGGCTCGCCGCGACGAACTGCACCTCACGCCCCGCCAACGCGTCGCCCACGGGGGAGTCCGCCGGCCAGTCGGTCACCCGCCACCCCGCCTCGCCCCGCGGCCGACCGTCCGGACCGAGCCCCTCACGCAGCACCATCTGGTGCGTCCGCGGCGACACGCCCCACGCCCGCGCCAGGTCCGCCAACGCATCGGCCGGCCGGAACTGCGCCTCGGGGTCGTAGCTGAAACACAGCAGCACCCCGTCCCCCGCCGCCAGCCGATCCGCCAGCACACCCGCCACCTGCTCACGCTGCGCCTGCGTCGTCCGCTGCGGCGACAGCCCCGGCACCACCCACACCGCCGGCTGCCCTTCCCCCGGAAGTGGCGGCCCCGCAAGCGTGGCCGCGGCCTCCCCCTGCGCCGAGGCGTTGTCATCGCCGACCCGCCACTCCGCCAACTCAAACTCCACCGCCGCCAGCCGCGACGCCACGTGCGTCAGCCCGCTACCCCGCTCCAGACTCCCCGGCGTGTCCCGCACGAACACCACCCTCGGCGTCCGCGCCACCGCCATCGTCGCCAGCGCCCCGGTCAGCCGATCCTCCCCGATGAACGTCCGCCCCCCCCCGGCCTCGGTCGAGTCCGCCCCGCCCGCCACGAACATCTCCGTCACCGGCACCACCCGCTCCCGCTCGCCTACCAGCAGCACCACCACCTCCCCGGCCCGCAGCCCCGCCAGCAGCCGGTCGTACCGCTCCGAGACCCCCGGAAGGTTCAACGCTTCAAGCTCGCCCCGCAGCCGCGTCCGGGTCGCATCGATCTGACGCCCCATCCGCAGCATCGCGTCCCGCACACCCAGCGGAGCCCCACGCCGCTCCGCCGTCCGCCGGAACTGCCGGGCAAACGGCCCCAACACCTCGGCCTCCGCTTGCGTCAGCGCGTTCCGCAGGTCGTCCCGCGCATTCGACCACGGCGCCAACGGCCGCGACACCGCCTCGTCCAACGTCTCCCGCACCCGGGTGTACGCCCCCCCGACCTCGCCCAGCCGATTGCTCAACAGCTGTAGGTCTCGCCTAGCTTCGACGTCGTCCACCCCTTCGTCGGCGATCAACGCATCAACCCGCTCCTGAAGCTGCGCAATATCACGTTCCAACGCCGCGAGCGCCTCCAACCCAGCCTCCACCGCCGCCCGCAGCGGCGCGACCTCGTCGGCATACCGCGCCTCCAACTCGCGGTAGAACAACTCCAGCCGAGCCGCCTCCCGGTCCGGGTCGATCACTTCGGCCGTGACCGCGGGCGAAAAATCGTCGTATTCGGCCAGCAGGTCCGCCACGTCCTGTCCGGCCTTGTCGTCGACGCGCAGCACCGCCACGAGCCGGGCCCCGTCGTCCAGCGAGCCGAGTGTCTGCCGTGTCTGCGGCGCGAGCGTGAACGCCCGGGTCGCCGTGAGGTCGATCCGCAGCAGCGACTTCGCCCCCACCGGCAGCCGACTCACCTGGCCATCGACGAGCCAGTTCACCGCCACCGTCAACGCGACCGCCGCCGCCGCCGCGACCGCGACGTTGAGTCCGTAGACCCATCGCCGCTTGGCTTGCTTCGGAACCCCCGGAACTCCGGAAGTTCGGGGCATGTCGTTCGGGTCTACCGCCAACGTCGGCTCTCCAACAGCTTCACCGCCAGGAACAAAAACAACGCCGTCGTCGAGATGAAGTACACGACGTTACGCACGTCCAGCAGCCCCTTGTTGAACCCCTCGAACCGCCGGTTCACGTTGGCGTAGAACATCGCCGACCGCACCCGCGGCGGGACGAACTCCGCCTCCGGCAGGAAGTACAACAAAAACGTCAGCCCGCAGATCACAAACACCGTCAGCAGGAACGCGATGATCTGGTTCTCCGTCGCCGCCGAGGCGAACGTCCCGATCGCCAGGTACAGCCCGCCCACCAGCAGCAGCCCGAACCACCCCGTCACGATCGGCCCCAGGTCCGGGTCGGCCGTCACCTCCAGCACCGCCACGTGCGCCAACAACGGCAGCAGCAGCACCGCGAAGAAGCCCAGTGCCGCGAGCCACTTGCCCAGCACGACCTGCGTGTCGTTGACCGGACTCGTCATCAGCCGCTCGATCGTGCCGCGCGACAGCTCCTCGCTGAGCAGCCGCATGCTGATCGCCGGGGCGAGGAACACCAAGAGCCACACCACGCCGCCGTAGGTCACCCGCATCGTCGCGTGGTTCCCCGGCGCGAAGCCGACGTAGAACACCAGCGACGACCCCAGCGCAAACAACGCCAGCACCACGTACCCGATCGGCGAACAGAACAGCGAGGCCAACTCCCGCCGGGCCAGGGTCAACACCGCCCTCACGCCGCACCGGCCTTCCGCCCGGTGTCGGTGACGCGCACGAAGAATTCTTCGAGGGTCTCGGCTTCGCTGCGCAGCTCGCGGACCGCGTGGCCGTGTTGCCGCAGGTGTTCCGCAACCGCTTCCCGACAGTCGTGGCCCGCGCTCGGCAGGACCCGGACCGCCGACCAGCCCGCGTCTGTTTGTTGCGGCTCCACTTCGACCGATTCGACTCCGTCTAAGCCGCTCAGCGTCGTTCGCAAGTCATCGGCGCCGCCTTTCGCTTCGACGTAGAGCGAAGCCACGCCGCCCACGGATCGGCTACGCCGCCGCAGCTCATCGACCGTTCCGTCCGCGACGATTTTCCCCTGCGCGATGATGACCACCCGGTCCGCCACGCGCTGCACCTCGGGCAGGATATGGCTCGACAGCAGCACCGTGTGCTTCCCCGCCAACTCTCGGATGAGCCCACGCACCTGCCCGATCTGGTTCGGGTCCAGCCCCGACGTCGGCTCGTCCAGTACCAGCACCGGCGGCTCGTGCAGCAGCGCCGACGCCAACCCCACGCGTTGCCGATTCCCCTTGGACAGCCGGCCGATCGTCCGCCGCCGCAGCGCCGACAGCCCGCAGCGATCCGTGACTTCGTCCATGCGGGCCCGCCGCGCCCCCCGGGTCATGCCGTGCAGCTGCCCGCAGAAGTGCAGGTACTCGTCGACACGCATCTCCGGGTAAAGCGGGTTCGACTCGGGCAGGTAGCCGAGTTTGCGTCGCGCCGCGGTTGTGGCCGTCGTCACGTCGTGCCCGTCCAGCGTCGCCCGCCCCGACGTCGGCGGCAGGAACCCGGTCAGCATCCGGATCGTCGTCGACTTGCCCGCGCCGTTGGGGCCAAGAAACCCAACAATCTGACCGCGTTGCAGCTCAAGCGACAGGTCGTCGACGGCGAGCGTCGGGCCGTAGGTCTTGGTCAGGTGATGAGCGGCGAGCATGGAAATCGCGGGCCGATCATTGT
>JBCBSA010000292.1:0-3959 GCA_039819425.1 Planctomycetota bacterium | reverse complement strand
AACCCGGCGACAACTACCTGCGCACATGCCTCGGCAAGATGCGCCACCGCCCCGAGTGGAAGCGGCACGAGCCCCGGCCGACGCCGAGCATCTACCAACGCTTCGCCAAGTCGATCAAGACCGGCGACAACAACCAGCCCGACATCGTCCGCGGCGCCCAGATCCAGGCCTACCTCGACGCCTGCGAACGCTCGGCCGAGGACGGCGGCAAGCGCGTCACGATCCGCCGGTGGGTGTAGCGGCACGCCGCCGCGCGGCGCTTCGTGGGGACCGGCGTTACGGCGACGGCTCGATCCTTGTCCAGCTGCCGGTCTGGTTCAGGTCGCCGTTGGGGTCGTAGCTCAGGTCGTTGGTGAGCAGGTACCGGCCGTGGCCGTCGGTGTGGACGTTGTCGTAGAAGCTGGGGAGCTTGACGGTGCCGCCGTCGGGGGTGTTGTACTGCGTGACGTCGTGGATGGTGTCGATAAACTTCTCGTTCATCCGATCGTTGACGGCGACGCGGTTGGCGTAGCCTTGGGCGATGATGTCGCTGGTTTCCTGGCGGATCTGCTGCATCTTGGCGTTGTGGGCCTGCCAGTCGCGGTTGCGTTGGGCCTGGCCACGTTGGCGGATACGGGCGAGCTCCTGCCAGTAGGCCTGTTGCTTTTGGACCCATTGGGGGTTGGGGCGGATCGAGTGGAAGATCGCCATCAACTGGGGGTCGGTCATGTAGTCACTGCCGACGGGGCCACGGAGGCTAACCATCGTCGTGATGCCCCAGGTCCCGCCGGTGACCTGACCGTTCCAGAGGTTGAGGAAGTAGTTCCAGGCGATCAGGACGGATTCTTCGAGGTCGATGCCGTTCTGGGTGTAGCGGAGAGTGACGACGGTGGCCTGGGTGTCGAAGGCCATGTCAACGCCGGTCTGCATCGCCAGGTGTTTGCCGTCCCGGATCATCTGGTACATCGGGGCGGACTGCTGCTGAAGCCGACGGGTGAGGTCGGGGTCGGGTTCCTCGGAGACGAGCCGGAGGTTGCTGACAGTGGGGTCGGGGTTCTGCTTGGCCAGGTCCATGATCCACCGGCCGGGCGATTCAGGCAGGGGGTAGTACATGTTGCCGTTGGCCGTCGGCGCGAACAGCTGGGTGCCTTGGGCCTGCTGATTGAACTCAAACGACAGGGTCGGGAAGATGTGGGCCTGTCGGCCGTCGGGCGCGGTGAACTTCAAATCGACGAGCAGCGGCACGTTGTAGTACCCCACGGCCGTCCGGGTCAGACCGCCCTCGACCGCCCAGCCCTCGGGGTAGAGCATGGTCGAGGCGACCATGCCGTTGTACTCCGGATCGGTGATGCGGTGCTCGACGAAGACCATCGGCGACGCCACAGAAAGCGCGGAGTCCGGAACAGAGGCTGAAACTACAGGCGGCGCAACCGGCGGGTCGGAAGCGGCTTCCGCATCCGTTTCCATGCTTGGTCTCAAAACCTCCTCAGAAGCGCCCGCTTCACCCAACGCCTCCAACGCACGCAACTCCGTCAGCTCTTCCTCGCTCAGCACGCCGCCCAACCGCTCGCTCAACGTCGAATCGCCCGCGTCGGCCTCCGCGTCGTCGCCCCCGCCGCAACCGACCGCCCCCACGACCGCCGCACCGATGCATCCGATCGCGACGATCCCACGAAACCAACCGAGAACCCACGCCATACCCAAGCCCCTTTCGCTTACTTTTCGGCGGCCGCCGATCAACTCCAACCAAGTTAGCACCCCCGCCCCGGTCCGCTCAAGTTTTTCCTGTCGGTAGGATGAAGACCGATGAAACGTTCTAGAACTCGTCGTGTCGCCTTTATTTTCGCTTCGGCCGTGGTCGCGGCGAGCCTGTTTGCCGCCGGCGCCAGGGCCCAGGTCGGCAGCGCCCTCATCGCCCGCCCCTGGCAACCCGGCCAGACCGTCAACGCCACCAACTTCTTCCTCGGCACCCCCACCGACTCCGAGACCGTCGGCGACGAGACCAACCTCGCCCGCGGCGTGTCCTTCGGCCGGTTTCGACTCGATCCCAACGACCCCCAGGGCCTCACCGTCGGCTGGCTCTACGACCAGCTCGAGATCGACTCGACCGACCCGCTCCTGCCCGAACGCCTCAACCAGACCGCCGTCGCCCTCGGCAAGAACCTCGGCGAGGTGTGGGACGGTTGGAACGTCTCGATCGCCGGCGGCTTCGGCTTCGCCGGCGACCTGCCTTACGCCGACGGGGACGCCGTCTTCGGCCTCGGCAGCATCGTCGCCACCAAACAACTCGATCAGCGCACCGCCCTCACCGTCCTGCTCGATTTCGACGGCAGCCGCAGCGTCCTCCCCGACGTCCCGCTTCCGGGGGTGTCCTACTCCGTCTTCGTCTCGCCGACGCTGCGCTACGCCCTCGGCGTGCCGTTCTCCACGCTGTTCTGGAAACCCGACGACCGCTGGACCATCGACATCACCTACGCCCTGCCGATCGGCGGCCGCGCTGAAGCCGAGTACCGCTTCGACGACAACCTGTTCGCCTTTGTCGCCTACAACGCCAGCACCCGCGGCTACACCCTCAACGACACCCCGGGCAACCGCCGCATCTTCTTCGAGCAGAACCGCGCCGAGGCCGGCCTCCGCCTCCGGCCCAACCCGGACGTCACCTGGATCGCCAGCGTCGGCTGGGCCTTCGGTCAAGAGTTCACCACCGGCTTCGACACCATCGACGACGACAGCCTCCGCGACCTCGACGACGCCGCCTTCCTCCGCGTCGGGCTGAATTTCAACTTCTGACCAAGCCGAAGCTCGCCGCCGAACGACACCACGCCTCCCCCTCAGCGATACGCCCGGCATGTTTCAGCTCTGCGTTTGGCCCGGAGTTTTAGGTCGCCGAACGGCCATCGTTTTTCCGCTGGGGCTGGTTTCGCTGCTGCCCAATCCGACGTCGGGACAAACCAACACCGGCCTGCTGACCGATCCGTGGGACGAAGCGCCGCGCGGCCGGGCGTTTGTCGACACCTTCGGCCAGTCGACCTCCGACGACGTCAACGGCGACTCGTTCAACCTCGTCGTCGGCCGCACCAAGTCGCGCTGGGCTTTAGCGTCGGCTCCGCTCGACGCGAACCCGCGGGCGGGCGGCCCGCTGGGCATCCCCGTGTTCGGCCACGAGTTGGTCGTCGTCGACCTCGGCGGCGAAGCGCCCGGCCGACCGCCACGGCTCGTCCGGCAGGAAGCCGCGCTGGGCCTGCCCCTCGGCGAGGTCACGCTCTTCGGCGGCCCGTGGCAGGCCGGCGCGGCGCTGGGCTTCGGCCACGCCAGCTCCAACCCCCACGGCGACGACCAGGGCTGGTACGGCCTCGGCAGCGTATTCGCCCAGCGACCCCTGCCCGACGGCGCAACCCTGCTGATCGGGCTGATCCACGACGGCAACCGTTCGGTCCTCCCCGACGTGCCGCTACCCATCGTCGCCTACCGCCGGTCCCTCGGCGACACGGGCGAGCTCGGCCTGACGATCGGCTACCCGCAGTCCCGCGTCATCTACCGACCCGATCGCCGGCTGACCTTCTCGGCGGGTATCGACCGCCTCGACGTCTTCACCGGCGAAGCCCGCTACCAACTCGAACCCGCGTGGGAAGGGTTCGTTCAGTACGCCGCGTTCTACGACCAGTTCCACGACGCCGACGCCAACAACGACCGCTTCTTCCTGTTCAGCCAGCGCGTCGAGGCCGGCGTCGTCTGGGCATTCGCCGACGGGCTCCGGGCGCGGGTCAGCGGCGGCTACGCCTTCGGCCAGGAGCTCCGCCGCGGCTTCGACTTCGGCTCAACCGACCGCGTCCTCGAGTTCGACGACGCCCCGTTCCTCCGCGTCGGCGGGAGTTTCAGGTTCTAGCGCCGGGGCGTTACGATCCACGCATGCTCGACTTCACCGCACGGTCAGCGCCATCCGCCCCCGCTCGCCGCTCCCGACCAGCAGCGGCAAGCGG
>JBCBSA010000291.1:0-3992 GCA_039819425.1 Planctomycetota bacterium | reverse complement strand
ATAGACCTCCAGCGTGTTCTGCTCGGGGTAGTACAGCCGCAGCTCGCCGCCGGCGATGAGCATGGTCGAGGCGTAGGGCGCTTCGGTGTCCCACCGCGACGTGCCGCCGGCGATCCGGACCCGGCCCCGCGAGACGATCGGCTCGCGCAGCAGGGGCGTGAACTTCTCCTGCACGAAGTCCGCCGCGTAGGACTCGACCGGTGGGGCGGCGTCGGCCAGGCGTCCGAGTTCTTGCCAGCCCGCCTCGCCCGTGGTTTGGGTGCCCGCCGAGGCACCGGTCCCGCACACCAAGCACACGAGCAGCCCGGCGGCGAGCCGGTTCACGCCGAACCCTTGCGGACGGTGGCGATGACGAGCGAGCCCTTGGCCACGAGCTTGTTTTCGCACCGGGCCGAGACGTCGAAGTGCGTCAGCGCCCGGACGTTGCGGAGGAACGTGGCGTGCAGCTCGATGGCGGCGGGGGGGACGACGGGCCGTTTGAGCCGCAGGTCGATCTGGGCCAACGCGCCTCCGGCGTGGTTGGCGGCGTCGGCGTGGCCCAGGCCCACGACGCCGGCCATCTGAGCCAAGGCTTCGCCGATGAGCACGCCCGGGACGACGGGGTTGTCGGGGAAGTGGCCGTTGAAGAACCACTCGCTGCCGTCGACTTCCCAGACGCCGTGGCCGACGACGCCGGGCTCGAGGTCGGTGATGCGGTCGACGAAGCGGAACCCCTCGCCGTGGGGCAGCTGGTCGAGGTGTTCGGTGAGGGAGACTTGGGTCATGGGGGGTCGCGGGGCGGGAGATCGTCGGAGACCGGCTCGGCTCACCCGCCCCGGGAGTTACGCATGATACGGGCCGCCTGTTCAGTCGGCGAGGTGGGGGTCGAGGTAGCGCGCGAGCGTATCGACGCTGGTGAAGATCTCGGGGCCGATGTCGGTGTTGGGGATCTTGAAGCCCAGCTCCTTCTCGACGCTGGTGACGACCATGAGGAAGTCCAGCGAGTCGAGGTCCAGGTCCGATCCGACCAGCGGCATGTCGTCGGCGATCTCGAACGAGGCCCCGAGCTTGAGGTCGCGTCGCAGGAGGTCCTTGATCTTGTCGAGCGTTTCCCGTGAAGGCGGGGCAGAAGCGGACGGGTCGGCGGTCAAGGGCGGCTACTCCGGAGGGGTCGGGTTCGGGGTTACGGGTCGTCTGAGTATACGACCCGTGGTCTCCAACCGTCACGGCTCGCGGTTCAGGGCTGGGTGCGGAAAGGCAATCCGGTAAGGGCCCGCTCGGCCCGCTCGGCGGCGGTGGTGAGGGGGGCGGTGAACGCCAGCCGCAACCCGACGTCGGCGTAGCCGCGGGCCCCGGCGTAGACATTGAACGGGCCGGCCTCGTCGGGCCGCTGCGACGCCGGGGACAACGCCGAGCCGCCGACGACGGCGAACGCCTCGGCGTGGGCGCGTCGGAACGTGTCGCGCCGCTGGGCCGCCGGGCGCGACGCGTCGAGCAGCGGCGACGGGTCGATCGGCTCGTCGGTCACCAGCTCCGCGACGTTGCCCACCAGGTCCACCGGCGTCGGCGGCGGGGGGGTCGGCGTCGGCCGAGGCCAGAGCGTGCCGTCGTTGAACGGGTGGTGGTCGGCCGTGGTGGGGGGCCGGGGCGTCTGGCCGTCGGGCCGGAACACGTCGCGGTCGGCCCAGTCGACGCCGGGGGTGCCCGCGGCGATCAGCGCCGCGACGTATCGGGCGTGACGCGCCCAGGTCGTGTCGCGCAGGTTCGGCGGGCGCTCGGCCTCGGGGGGATAAAGCCGCAGCGACATCGACCACTCGCTCGCCGTCGGCAGCCGGCAGCCCAGCGCCGCCGCCAACAGCGACGCGCCCTCGGCCGAGACGTAGTTGATCGGGTGCGTCGCCCGCGGCGGCGTCGGCGTCAGGCCCGCGGGGTAGCCGCCCGCCGGCGAGGCGAGCCAGCCCCCGCTGTTGACCGTCACCGGGCGCAACGCCCGCTGCTCGTCGGTCATCCCGATACCGCTGGCCTTCACCCACGTCCTCGGGCCCTTGCGCATGTCGTCGCCGCCCCGCGCCGCGGGGTGCATCGCGGCCCACAACGCCGCCGCGTCCGCCCCGGCCCACGCCACCGCGTCCAGCGCCAGCCCGACGGGCAGTTCCGTGGTCGCCACGTAGTGCACGCCGCCGGCTTCCGCCTCTTGGACACCTTCCCGGCCGACACGCACAAACGTCATCGCCCACGCCCCGCGGCGGAACGTGACCGATCGGCCGTCGGCGCTGCGTTGGGCCGTCCAGCCCGCGCTGGCCGGCCCCACCGACGCCAGGTCTTGCTCGTCCTTCACGCCGGGCCGGGTCAGCGCCGTCAGCCGCTCCAGGGCCGCGTCGGCCCGGCCGTCCGGCGTCAGCCCGCGGGCCTCACGCACAAACGCCCGGCTCACGGCCAACACCTCCGCCCCCCGTTGCCCGCTCGGTTCAAGCCCGGCGATGGCTTGCCGCGCCCGGCTCAACAGCACGTTGAAACGTATCCCCGCCGGCAGCGTGTCCACCTCGACGCCCATCGGCCCGGCCCACGCCGCCACGGCTCCGATCGCCGCGGCGTCCTGGTTCGCCATCGCCGCCACCATCGCCCGCCGCCACCGCTCGGCCGACGCCGGCCCCGACACCTCGGCCCGCAGCGCCGCCGCCCGCTCGGGGTCGGCCACGCCGCCGGCCATCGCCAGCAGACGCGACTGGATCAGCCGCTCGGTCGCCAGCGACTCGGCCGTCCCCGGCCAAGGCACTTCCTGGACCTCGACTCGCGAATCGTCCGCCGCCATCCGCCGCCACGCCGCGAACGCCACCGCCGGGTCTCGGCTCTCCTGTGCGAGCCGCGCCAGCGTGGACCACGAGACGAGTTGTTCGACCTGTCGCAGGGTGTCGACGCGCGCCGCGATCGGCCCCATCGCCTGGGCGACCGCCGGTGCGCTCGCCCACGACGACCCCGCCCACGCCGCCACCCGCGCCGCCGGGCTCTCGCCCCTTCGTTTCAGCGAGGCGTCGCCGGTGGGCCACGCCCCGCGGACCATGCGCTCGGCGTCGAGCGCGTCCCGCGCGATCTCCCGGGCGTCATCCAGTTGTTGGGCAAACCCCGCCCGCAGCCCCGCCCACGCCGCCTCGTCCGCCGGCAGCCCGGAAGACAATGCTTGCGCAAGGGTCTCTTCACGCCGCCGCGAGGCCTCTTCGTCGAGCGCCGTCAGCAGACGCCGGGTCGGTTCTCCCACGGCTTCGGGCGTGCCGAGGTCGGCCGCCGGCAGCCCCGTCGGCGACGCGGGGTCGGTCATCGCCCGCAGGCCCCGGCGGGTGTCGGCCAGTCGGGACCGCGCTTCGTCGATCGAGCCGGAGCGTTCGAGGTAGTCCGCCATGCGTCGGCGCTCACGGGCCCAGAACGCCTGGGTCGTCGCCGACGCGTGGGCCGCCGCCGGATCAACGAGGGGTTCGTCCTGCCGCCACGAGTCCGCCAAGGCCTCGGCGGCGAGCCGTTGGCCGAGCCGGGCGGCGGCGGCGGCGAACTCGTCCACTTCGCGTTCGACGTCGACCCGCCGGATGTCCAACGCCCCCGTGGCGCCGGCGACCATGTCCGCGTCGAGCAGCGCCTCGACCTGCTCGGCCAGCGCTTGGCTTTTCTCGCCGAACGCTCGGGCCGAGGGGTGATCCGCGGTGCGGACGGGCTCGAGGTCGCGGTCGGCCTGGGCCAGCTTTCCGTGCTGCCGCGCCGCCCACGCCGGCCGCCAGTCGGCGTCGACCTGTCGGAAACGCTCGGCCTCGTCGAGCCAGACCCGCGCCACGTCCGCCACGTCCACGGCCCCCCGCCCGCCGTCGGCGAGCATGGCGTAGGCCTGCCCCCGCTCCCGGAACGCGGGCAGGTGCAGCGTGGCGTACCGGCCCGTTTCGACCCTCTCGGCCAGCCGTCGGCCGTATGCCGACAACATCTCGAGGCGGTCGCGCAGCTTCATCAGCCGCGCCGCGTCGTCGTCTTTG
>JBCBSA010000290.1:0-4008 GCA_039819425.1 Planctomycetota bacterium | reverse complement strand
CAGCCCCGGCAACAACAACACCGTCATCACCAACAGCGTCACGTCCGCCGGCGACAGGTGCCGAAGCAGTGGGCTCGACACCCCTTGCCCTTCGAGCTTCCACACGATCGGGTGGCTGTTGGCCAACAGCGGCGCGAACACCGCGAAGAACGCGATCACGCCCAACCACACCGCCCCGATCGCTGCGCCCCGTCGCCCGATCGTTTGGTAGACCACGCCGGCGACGTAGCTGCGCCGCCGAGGCTTCGCCGACTCCCCGGGCGCGGCGAGTTCGTCGGTGGTTCCGACTCGGGCCGACGTCGGCGACAGACGGGGCGACGGATCAGTCATAGCTCACCCGCGGGTCCGCCACCGCGTAACACAGGTCCGCGATCAGGATGCAGATCAACGAGATCAGCCCGCCCAGCAGTGTCCCGGCCAGGACGAGTTCGCGGTCCCGCGCGTAGATCGCTTCGATCATCAGCTGCCCCATCCCGGGGATCGAAAAGATCCGCTCGACGATCAGCGACCCCGCCAGCAGGCTGGGGATCAGCCCCGCCGCGACCGTGATCAAGGGCAGCAGCGAGTTGCGGAACGCGTGACGCCACAGCACGACTCGGCCCGACAGCCCCTTGGCCCGCGCCGTCCGCACGAAGTCGGCGCTGATGTTGTCCAGTACCGCCGCCCGCATCAGCTTCGACAGCACCGCGAACGAGCCATACGTCAAACAGATCACCGGCAACGCCAGGTGCCACAACCGGTCCAGCAACCAGCCGCGCTCGAACCCCGCTTCTCCGCCGAAGCTCGGCAGGAACGCCATCGACTCGGCCCCGATCGAGCTCAGCCCCGACGTCGGGAACAGCCGCAGCGCCGGGTACTGCTCGTTCGCGAAGAACCCGATCATCAGCACCCCCGCCCAGATCGTCGGGATCGACCACAGCCCCAGCAGCCCCGTCCCCGACACCACGTCGAACGCCTTGCCCCGGTACCGCGCCGCGTACGTCCCCGTCCAGATCGCCACGAGGTAGGCCAGCGGTGTCGTGATCGCGTTGAGCAGCAGCGTGATCGGCAGCGCCTCGCCGTAGAGGTCCAGCACCGGCCGGCCCTTCGAGAAGCTCTCGCCCAGGTCCGGAACCTTGAACCCGAACGCCCCCAACGTCTCGCCCTCGGCCGACGCTTCGGTGGCGAACCCGATCGGGCTCACCCGGTTGAGCCAGCGCAGGTACTGCACCGCCTTGGGCTGGTCCAGGCCGTAGCGGCGATCGTAATACTCGCGCAGCGCCTGGGCCTGGGCCGACTCGATCTGCCCGTCACCGTCGACGAGGTTGCCCCCCACGCCGCCGGGCGACAGCGCCATCACGAAGAACACGACAGCCGTAATCCCCAGCAGGGTCGGCACCATCAACAGCAGTCGGCGGATGACGTAACTGAGCATGAACGATCAACCCGCGGCTCATCGAGCCCAGGGTCAACGACCCGGGGCAGCCTAACGCGTGCGGACCTGCTCCGCCTGGGGGGTAAACCACTCGGACCGGTCGTTGAGGCCGGCGGTGACGCGGTTGACGTTCTCGAACCGCCCGTCGATGACCCACAGGGTCTGGCGGTTGAACATGAACGTGTACGGCTGGTCCTCCCAGAGGATGCGGTGGGTCTGCCGCCAGATCGCCATGCGTTCGTCTTCGTCGAGCGTCTCGCGGGCCCGGTCGATCAGGTCGCTCAGTTCGGGGTTGATGTAGCCCATGAAGTTGTCACCGCCCTTGTTGGCCTGCGACACGTGGAACGTCTGGCGGATGTCGCGCTCGACCGCCCCGCCCCCCCAGCCGAGGGTGATCGCGTCGAAGTCCTGGTTGTCCAGCCGCTCGAGCATCACGCTGAACTCCAGCGGGTCGGGCACCATCACGACCCCGGCCCGGGCATAGCTATCTTTGAGAAACAGCACCATACGGTTGTAGAGGTCGCTGCCCGAGGGGTAGGTCAGCTTGAACCGCAGCGGCTCGCCCGCCGCGTTCTCGATGACCCCGTCGCCGTCGCGGTCGTCCCAGCCCGCCTCCCGCAGGAGGGCCCGCCCCCGCTCCACGTCGAACGGCCGGGCGTTCAACTCCGGATCGGCCTGCCGCGAGCCCGGCGCAAACGGCCCCGCCGCCGGCACCGCGTAACCCAGATACAGGTCTTCGCACATCCGCTGCCGCTCGGTCAGGAACGTCATCGCCTGCCGCACCCGCTTGTCGGCGAACTTGCTCGGGCTCCCGTCGCGTTCGCGCTGGTTCCACGCGATGAAGTTGTAGCCCGTCGGCACGGTGTCGTAGGCGTAGGCCTGCGCCCGTCCCATCACCGCCGGGTCGTTGACCAGGCTCTGGTACTGCTCGGCCTGGGCCGCGAAGATGTCGATCTCGCCGTTGCGGAACGCCGTCAGCCGGGCCACGTCGTTGCTGATCTCCCGGAACACCACCCGGTCGAACGCCGGCCGCACCCCCCAGTACCGCTCGTTGCGTAACAGCTCGATCGGCCGACCCGGCGCCCACGACTCGGGGTCCGGCATCCGGTACGGACCCGACCCCATAACCAACCCCGGCGTGCGGTTGATCTCCTCGGGTGTGAACCGCGAATAGAAGTGCTCGGGCAGCACCGCCCGCCCCCCGGCGTGGCCCAGCGCCTCGTAGTGCGGCCGTTTGATCGCGAAACGCACCGTCCGCTCATCGACCGCTTCACAGGACTTGAGGTTGTCGTAGAACTGCCGGATCGAAGGGGCGTTGATCTCGGGGTTGTTCATCAGCTCCCACGAGAACACCACGTCGCGGGCCGTCAGCGGCGTGCCGTCAGAAAACGTCACCCCACGCCGCAGAAAAAACGTGATCGTCGCCGCGTCGGGACAGCCCGGCTCCTCGATGACGTCCCCGATGCGTCGGCCCTCGGCCAACCGCTTCTCGACGTAAGCGTTCTGCGCCGACTCGTCTTCCTCAGCCGGGAAGGCCGCCTCGGCCCGGACCTCGTCTTCGGTTAGCGGATCGGCCAACCGCTCCTCGACGTAGGCCCGCCACGCCTCGGCGTTGTCTTCGATCGTCCACGACCGCGCGATCCATGGCACGTTCTCCAGCGTCTCGGGGTCCCGCGAGATCAGAGACTCGAACACGTACCCCCCGACCGCCCGGCCGTAGGCGTCGCTCGTCACCAGCGGCGTGACCCGCGCGACGCTCGTGCCGAACGCGTCGATCACCGCGTCGCCCTCGGCGTAACCGGGGATCTCGTGAATCGCTTCGAGCCGGTCGAACGGGTCGGGCAATGCCGCGGCGCTGCGGCCGTCGCCCGCATCCGCTCGCGTCGCCCCGCCCTGAAGCACGACACCGCTCTCGAGCTGATCGGTCAACTCGAAGACCTGTTTCCGCGTCTGGGCCTGCTCCGTGATGAGTTGGCTGATCTGGGTCTCGATCGCCTCGACCTTGTCCCACTGCCGGTCGAACTGCTTCATCGCCAGCCAGACGCTGACGATCAAGACGACCAGCAGCGAAGCCAGCACCAGGTCCTTGAAGCCAAAGCGGTTGTCCATCGTGTCGATTCCGTAAAAACGCCGACCCGGCCCGGGGTCCGATGGCTTAGCGTACCCCGCCGCGCCGCTTCGGGTCGAACCGGTCCCGCAGCGCATCCCCCAAAAAGTTCAACGCCATCAGCGTCAGCCCCAGCAGCAGACACGGAAACACCAACAGCCACCAGTGCATCGGCGTCTCCGGGCTCGTCAACGCCGGCAGCTCCCGCACCCCTTCGGATGCCAGGTTCCCCCAACTCGGCAGCGGCAGCCGCACCCCGATCCCCAGAAAACTCAGGAACGACTCCTGCAAGATCGCCAACGGCACCGCCAGCGTCGCATACACCACCACCACTCCGATCAGGTTCGGCAAGAGGTGCCGACTCAGCACCCGCGCCGGCCCCATCCCCACCGCCCGCGTCGCCTCGATGAACGGCTGCCCCCGCAGACTCAACACCTGCCCCCGCACCACCCGCGACATCGTCAGCCAGCTCACCCCCCCGATCGCC
>JBCBSA010000289.1:0-4027 GCA_039819425.1 Planctomycetota bacterium | reverse complement strand
GACGCTGGCCGAGTTGGTCGCAGAGAATTATTACGGCCGGTTCCGGGAGCTCTGCGAAAGCCGCGGGATCAAATTACTGGCTGAAGCAGCCGGGGCCCAGGCGGGCGCTGTCAACCCGGTCCAGAATTCGCGGCGGGTCGATGTGCCGATGAGCGAGTTCTGGTTGATTCAAAGGCGTGGGGAGGACCTTCTTTACATGCTCAAGCGTGGGCAGTTGGAGTCGGTCGCTGCGGCCGAGCTCTATGGCGGTCAAATCATCGCGGCCGAGGCATTCACCACCAACCGTGGCGACTGGACGCACGACCCGGCACTACTCAAGCCGATCGCCGATGCGGCCTTCACGGTCGGTATGAACCAGCTTTACCATCACGCGTCGGTGCATCAGCCCGACGAACGGGTGCCGGGTTGGTCGATGGTGCCCAACGGGATCAACGTAAATCGCAAGCTGACGTGGTCGCGCGACATGGCGGCGTGGTCGAGATACCTGGCCCGCTGCCAAGCGTTGCTGCAACTGGGTGAGCCGGTGGTGGATGTGCTGGCACTGATGCCAGAGGACGTGCCGACGTTCCACGAGATGCCCCGGAAGAACCGGCTCCTCGATACGCTTCCGTATCCCGGCTACCGGATGACCGTGTTGGACGCCGAAACACTCGAGCGGTTGAAGGTTGAGGGCGGGCACCTGGTCGCGCCCTCCGGGCTGCGGGTGCCGGTGCTGGACTCCTCGCCGGCCGGGCCGAAATCGGATGAGGTCAAGACGATCTTGGAGCAACTGCGGCGGAAGGGGGCCTATGTCGGTGGGCGGGCTGAACGCTTGTTGGATCGGGCGGGCGTGGAGCCGGACGTCATCGCCGATGGCCCACCGCTTGCCCATATCCACCGCGTTGTCGGCAGCGACCATCTCTACTTCCTCGCCACCCAAGCCGACGAGCCGGCGACGTATCACGTCAGCCTGAGGGCGACGGCACCGTTTGTCGAGTTATGGCATCCGGTAACCGGCAGGATTGAATCCGTCGAGGTCCCCGACGGAAACCGCACGCGCCTGACGCTCGATCTGGCACAGCACGGCTCGGTTTTTGTTGTGTTGCGGCAGCAGCCCACGCATGGTGCAACGCCGCGCGATCAGGCCGCGGAGGCAATCGATGTTGCGGGGCCCTGGACGCTGACATTTCCGAGCGTCGGCTCCACCGAGCTTGACACCCTCCTCTCGTGGACCGATTTGGAACAAGAAAAACAAAAGTTCTTCAGCGGTACGGCCACTTATGAAACGGCATTCGTAGGGTGGCCGGCGGGAGAACGGGTGGTGCTGGAACTGGGGCAACTTCACAACATCGCGCGAGTCACCGTCAACGGCACAGACCTTGGCGTGGCGTGGACGCCGCCTTACCGCGTGGACGTGTCCGACGCTCTCGTCGATGGCGAAAACACACTGCGGATCGAGGTCACGAATCTCTGGCCCAACCGCATGATCGGGAACACCCGAGACGCAGCGGGCGGTCCAGACACATGGACCAACAACCACCGGATGTGGAACGCCGATTCGGACCTGCTCAAGTCGGGCTTGCTCGGCCCGGTTCGTCTTATTGGCATAAAATCGGCCCCCGACCGGATACACCCGAATTAGGGCGGACCGGGCACGCGGCAAGGTCTTGTCCGACACGCGGCCATTCAGTGTGGCCCCGTTCGATCCTAAAATTTAGGCTGATGTCAATCCGGCTGGCCTTCAGGTCTTCAAAGACATCAAGCCCCCTCGTTGTTGGTTCAAGTGACGTCTGGGTTTTCGGGCTGTGGCCTGCGGCCGATGCTGTTTGCGCACCAAACAAGCCACGCGATCTCGCCAATCGATGTTGATCTGGTGCTTGGGGATCTGCAAAGCAAGCTCCGGCCGACCACGGCTGGCTGGGCTCAAGCGACGGGGCCTGCGATGAGGTCTTGGAGCCGCAGGCGGGCGATTTTGTGGATCTCGGTGAGGTTGATGGCGATCTCGGTGGGGTGGTCGTGTTGGAGGCGTTGCGGGAAGGCGTCGAGGATGGCGTCTTTGCGGTTTTCACGCGCGCAGATGACGAAGGGGAAGCCGAACTTGGCGTGGTAGGCGGCGTTGTGGTCGTCGAATTGTTGGGCCTCTTCAGGGGTAAGTCGGTCGAGGCCGGCGGCGTGTTGCTCGGCGGTGGAATCGGCGGTGAGTCGGCCCCGCTTGGCAAGTTTGCCGACGAGATCGGGGTGGGCGCGGATGAGCTTCAGTTGCTGGTCTTCGCCGGCTTCGGCAACGGCTTGCTGCATCGCGGCGTGGAGGGCTGCGATCGAGGCGAAGGGGCGCTGGTCGGCGACGGCTTCGGCGACCCAGGGGGAATGCTCGTAGATGCTGGCGAGAGGGGCGACAAAGGCGGCGCGATCGGCGTGGTTGAGCCGGTGGAGCGTGGGTTGGCGGACGAGCTGTTCGAGGGGGGCGAGGGCGGCGTAGACGTCTTCGACGCGGGAGAACTCGGCGGGGTTGTGGCTGATGCCGTCGCGGCTGGGGACGAAGAGCATGACGGCGGGGAGCAGCGGGGCGAGGATGGCGGCGTCGTGGAGGGCGCCGGAGAAGGTCGGTGTGGTGTCGGTCAGCCGGGTGAGGCGATCCACGAGGGCGGGGTCGAGGGGTTGGGCGGGCAACGACTCGGTCTGCTCGACATGAGATTCGATGTGGCGACGTTTGGCGGTTTCGGTGATGAGTCGGCGGAGTCGGGTATCGCCGGTGGTGAGTTGGGCGTCTTCCGGAGCGCGGAGGTCGAGGGTGAAGGTGACACGGTCGGGGATCACGTTGATGGCGTTGGGGGCGACGGTGAGGCGGCCGACGGTGAGGACGGCGTCGGGGCTGAGGGATGGGGCAAGAGCTTCGAGTTGGGTAAGGCAGTGGGCGGCGGCGGCGAGGGCGTCGCGGCGGTCGGTCATGGCGGTGGCGCCGGCGTGGTTGGCTTCGCCGGTGAGGGTGACGGTGTACTGGCGGCGGCCGGCGATGCTGCGGACGATGGCGAGGCGTTGATCGCGTCGCCACATGCCGGGGCCCTGCTCGGCGTGGAGTTCGATGAGGCCGAGGGTGCGGTCGGGGTTGAGGCGGGCCTCGTGGAGGCGGGCGGGGTCGGTGCCGTGGGGTTGGCCGGCTTCGAAATAGGTTTGGCCCCGGGCGTTGGTGAGGGCTTGGAGTTGTTCGGCGTTGAGGGTACCGGCCATGGCGCGGGAGCCGAGCATGCCGAGGCCGAAGGTGGGGCCTTCCTCCTCGGCGAAGACGACGAGCTCGACGGGCAAGTCGATGCCGTCGTCGTGGGCGGAGCGGAGGAGCTCGAGGGCGGCGAGGACGCCGGCGACGCCGTCGTAGTCGCCGCCGTGGGGGACGGAGTCGAGGTGAGAGCCGATGAGCCAGACGGGCTGGCCGGGGTCGAGCGTAGCGGGGCGGGCGAAGGCGTTGCCGGCGGGGTCGCGGCGGATGGTGCAGCCGGCGGCTTCGGCTTGGGCGAGGACGTAGTCGACGGCTTGGGCCCAGGCGTTGGAGAAGGTGGGTCGAGTTGCGCCGTTGCCCGGCGTTTCGGTGAAGCCGGCAATAGTTTTGAAATCGTGTTGGAGGCGGGTAAGGTTGAGCAAGGGTAGATTGATAAATCGGTTGCTTGATTACTTGCCGAATTGGTCGCGCCAGTCTTGACCGGTTTGTTCCATTTGGCTGTTCTGGCCGGTGCGGCGGAGGCGGTGGAGCTGGGGCATGCCCAGGGCCCACTCCTGCATCCAGTCTCGGGCGAAGACGCCGGCTTCGGTTTCGTCGAAGATTTTTTGAATTTCGTCGCGGTGGATGACGCGGGGGCCGCGGGTGCGGACGGCGAACTCGCAGGTGCGGGAGCTGCGGTTGGAGATGTATTCCTCGATGCCGACCTCGTCCATGACGTCGATGACCGAGCGGAGGGAGCGGATGGCCATGGCGTAGGCGAAGCGGGGCGGATAGCCGCCGGCGACCAGGGTCTCGAAGCAGGCCCGCATGAGGTCGATGGTGCCGCCGTAGAGG
>JBCBSA010000288.1:0-4040 GCA_039819425.1 Planctomycetota bacterium | reverse complement strand
GGGCTGGATGAACATGGTCGACGCGGGGAATTACGGTGACTACCGCTTCGAGTTCCAGCCCGACGCCCGGCGGTTCGAGCCGGGGAGCTGGAACATCCCGGGGATCGTGGCGCTCGGGGCGAGTCTGGAGTTGTTGCTGGGCGTAGGCATTGAGGGGCCTCGCGGTGTGTGGGAACGGGTCGAGGCGTTGACGGCCCGGCTGTGCGACGGGTTGCACGAGCGGGGTTGCCACGTGTTTTCGCCGCGCCGCGAGTCGGGCGAACGCAGCGGCATCGTTATCTTTGACCCCCGACCCCGGAACCCCCGGAGGGCCGGCCCCCCGAAGCCAGACCTCCGCAAACTCGTCGCCGACCTCCGGAAGCAGGACATCGTGATTGTCGTCCGCGAGGGCCGGCTGCGGGCCAGCCCGCACTTCTACAACACCGCCGACCAGATCGACCGGCTGGTCGAAGCGTTATCGGCGGTGTAGCTCGGCTTGGCTGGGATTCACGTTTGATTTAAGTTACGGCCTCAGCGCTGGTGCCCCAAGGTGGATCATCGGCCTTACTTGTTTCACTTCATCGATATCGAGGAAACCCCGAGATGCAGATCATCAACGCGTTATCGCAGCCCCTGATCCTCGCGCAGGCCGATGGCGTCCCGGAAACCGAAGGCACCGAAGAAACCTCGGGCCCGCCCACCGAGGATCAGATCAGCGATAAAGGCGAAGAAGCCAAGGGCCTCATCGGCGACGCGCTTCAGGGCGACACCCAGGCCATCACCACCCTCGTCACGGACTACGGCATCCCGATCATCACGGTGCTGTTGGTCCTCATCGTGGCCTACTTCGTCGGCAAATTCCTCGGCCGGGCGGTCAGCTCGCCGGTCACCAAGAAGGTCGATCCGACCCTCGGTAAGTTCACCGGCAAGCTGGTCTTTTACATCATCATGATCGGGGCCCTGCTCGGCGTCCTCGGCAAGGTGGGGATCAGCATCGCCAGCTTCGCCGCCGTCATCGCCGCCGCCGGCTTCGCCGTCGGCCTGGCGTTCCAGGGCACGCTGTCCAACTTCGCCGCCGGCATCATGCTCCTCGTGTTCCGGCCCTTCAAGGTCGGCGACGTCATCAACGCCGCCGGCATCACCGCCAAGGTCAACGAGATCGAGCTGTTCACCACCACCTTCGACACCCCCGACAACCGCCGGATCATCGTCCCCAACTCCTCGATCTTCGGCGGCACCATCGAGAACATCACCCACCACGGCGAACGCCGCGTCGACGTCGCCGTGGGATGCGACTACTCGGCCGACATCGACACCACCCGCGCCACCCTCAACGCCGCCGTCGAGTCGGTCACCGGCCGCATCGACGGCGAGGGCCGAGGCTACCAAGTGTTCCTCTCGGAACTCGGCGCGTCGTCGGTCGACTGGGCCGTCCGCGTCTGGTTCCCCGCCGCTGACTACTGGGGCAAAAAAGAAGAGCTCACCCGCGCCGTGAAGATGCACCTCGACGAAGCCGGCATCGGCATCCCGTTCCCGCAGATGGACATCCACGTCGACGGCAAGCTCGGCGACTGATGTAGGAACGTGTTCCCCGCGACCGCCGCATAACACGACGATCATCCGTCAGCCGCCGGGTTCGCCCCCGGCTGCTTTTTCAATCCAGCGGCACGACCTGCGTCTCCCACCCCGCGTCCCTCGGCAACGTCGTGTCGAACGCCGCGTCCTTCAGCTCCGCGTTCGCCTCCGCCCGGAAGAGGTCGACGATATTCGTGTCGCCATCCTCTTCCCGGCTCGCCGCCCGAAGCGGCAGGCCGTCCGCCCGGTCGAACCAGAGATCGAACGCCTCGGCGTCCGCCTCCACACCAAGCCGCGGTGTCAGCCGCAGGTGCACGCTCCCCGCGTCCGTACTCGCCGCCGGGTCGTCGTCTCCGGCCCCAACGAGCTCCGCCTCGAACCGCGCGAGCACTTCGTCTTTCTTCAGGTTCAGCGGGATCACGAACGGCCCGCCGCCGAGCCCCAGTTCCAACGTCTCGCCCTCGGGCACCAGCTCCCGTCGGGTGGCGACGCGGTCCTGCCCGTCGAGGTCCAGGAGCCACCGCCCGTCGAACACGTACCGTTGATCGATCGGCTCGATGAACCCGTCCAGCCGACGCCGCTCGAAGTGCACGCTGAACCGCGTCGGCCGCTCCCCGTCCGCCGCCGCGTAGCTCAACGTCCCGAACCGCTGCGATTCCTCGTCGAGCAGCCCCACCACGGTTGTCAACCGTACCCGTGCCGCAAGCGTCCGCGTCTCTCCCGCCTCGGCTTCGAGCCACTCCAACCACCCCTCCGCCGTCTCTGCCGGCTCCGACTCAGCGACCGCCGGCGGCCCCGCCGCTGCGCACCCCGTCATTACCCACAACAATAGGCCGGCCGCAACGGGCCTCACCGAAAAATTCTGGATCGGAAAGATTCTCGTCATTCCGCCGGGTCGGCCAGGCCCACGCCTTCGAGCGATTCGAGCGGCGAAGCCACGCATTCGACAATCTCCGGCCCCGTCGTATCCACCGCCTCGGCCGGCGGTTGCCCGATCGGCAACACCAGCGGAATCATGAAGAGCAGGACCTTCGCCCTAAACATCTCGTCCCTTAGTCCCATGCCAAAAGTGTAACCGGTTATCGGCCCGGTTCCAGGGAAAGCCCGGTTCCACTTGAGATAATTAAAGAATTTTTCCCGCCCCGGCGCGAAACTTTATCGGTCGTAGCGGTGGTAACGCCTCTGCGGATCAAACAAGCCATGCCGATTTCATAAAGCCGCGACCGTCGGTCGCGCGTTTGGCCGTCAGGCCAAGTCGAGTGACCCAAACCGACCGGACTCGCCTTGCGGGCGACCGCGCGACCACGGGTCGCGGCTTTATGTTACTTCGCTCGACCGCGGCTTCCGCGTCAGCCAAACGGTCAACCCATACAGCGTCACCAAGATCAACCCCACCGCGATCCCCGTCAGATGGACCCGGAGGATCGTGCCCGGGTCCGAGAGGTCGTACAGGTACTCACCCTCGGGCCCGCGCTGCCCGTACTCGCTCTCGATACCCGCTCCAATCCAGCGAACAGCCTAGCCCGTGATCCCAAGGAGGACACCGACGCCGACATGGATAAGTTGACCCACCGCCGAGCCATTGGGTTTCCGTAGGGCCGGATTCATCCGGCCGGTTTTCGTGTCAATCCCCGCGGCCGGATGAATCCGGCCCTACCTGCTTATGTATTTTGAATCCGTGCGATGAGTATCGTGATTATCGCTCCCAAAAATAAAAGGCCCGTGATGATTGCGAGCCAGCCGGTTACGCGTGGATTGCTAACGCACCCTATTGCTGAACCGGCGATGAAAGCCAGAAATAACGGCCATAGAAATTCGAACCAAAGATTGTGTCGGCGCCAGGTTCCCCGGGGCTGCTATCAAAGAAGAAAATCCAAATGAAGAGGACTGATACGATGCAAACGATAGCTAGAACTCCTCCCGAGAATAAACAGGAGATTCGTTTCAGCCAGCTTGATGCCATTTCCGTCGATCAATCTGCTGCACAACAGCGATCTGGTTGGAATGAGGAGCCGTTTCAATCAATTACGTTTGAGTTCAGCTTTACGGCTGATATTCATACTTTGCTAACCACCAAGCTCACGTTGTGGCCGCCGAAGCCGAAGCTGTTGGACATGGCGTGACGGACTTCGGCGTCGCGGGCTTCGTTGGGGACGTAGTCGAGGGTGCAGCCTTCGCCGGGGGTGTCGAGGTTGATGGTGGGGGGGAGGTGGCCGGTCTCGAGGACCTTGGCGAGGATGACGGCTTCGATGCCGCCGGAAGCACCCAGGGTGTGGCCGGTCATCGATTTCGTGGAGGAGACGGGGACGGGGCAGTCGTCGCCGAAGGTTTTCTGGATGGCGCGGGTCTCGGCGAGGTCGCCGAGGCCGGTGGAGGTGCCGTGGGCGTTGATGTAGGCGAGGTCGGTGGTCTTGAGGCCGGCGTCTTCGAGGGCGAAGGTCATGGCGTGGGACGCGCCCTCGCCGTTTTCGAGGGGGGCGGTGATG
>JBCBSA010000287.1:0-4061 GCA_039819425.1 Planctomycetota bacterium | reverse complement strand
CACGCCTCCGCCGTCGGCCGACGTCGGCCCCACCGCCCACGCGAGCCCCGGCGGGCTCGTCCCTCGCACCCGCCACAGCCCCCGCCCCGTCTCCGCGTCCCACGCCGTCAGCTCACCGCCGACGCTCTGGGCCACCACCGTCGCGGCGTCGGCCCATTCGACACGGACGATGTCCCGTTCGCGGTCGTCGCCGCGGTCGAACGCCTCGACGCTCCACCCATGCGTCGGCTTCGGGCCCGACCAGTCCCACACGTCGAGCCGCTGCGAACTCCCCACGCCGAAGCCCACCGAATGGCCGGCCGCCCGGGCCCCGTCGGGGCTGATCGCCGACGGCCGCGAGTCGCCGAACCCACCGACACCGCGCACCCGACCCGCGGCGAGGTCCAGCTTCTCGCCGTACCAGGCCGGCTCGTTCGGCGGCCCGGTCCGGATCGTCGCCAGGCCCCACTTGCCGCGAGCCGAGACCCCCTCGATCGACTCGAAGGCGTCGCCGGTCTGCGTCTTGAGTTCGACCGAGAAGCGACGCCCCTTCCACGCCTCACCCGGCACGAGGCCAAGCGGACGCCAGCCCC
Organism: Planctomycetota bacterium; assembly: GCA_039819425.1. Taxonomy (GTDB): domain Bacteria; phylum Planctomycetota; class Phycisphaerae; order Phycisphaerales; family Phycisphaeraceae; genus Algisphaera. The sequence goes on along the minus strand of JBCBSA010000287.1, from coordinate 3,489 downwards.
GCTCCATGAACCCGATCAACCCCATCGACGAGCGGTCGGCGGCCCGGATCGGCAGAGCCGACCGGTCTCCCGGCTGATCCCCGGGCCGTGGACCGACGCCGCCTCGGCGGTCCCGTTGGCCAGGCTTGTCTTGCCCGCGCTCGGCCAAGTAATCGGCGTAGGCCGAACGCGCCGCCCGCTGCGCATCGCGCAGCGAGTCGTTGCCCACCTTGTGACCGAACTGGTCACGCATCGCCGGCCCCTCGAAGTCTTCGCCCGGCTCACGCAGCCGCGAGGCGTCGACCCACTCCCAGAAAAACTCCTTCTCGCCGAAGCGGTCGTCCGTGGCGACGAGGTAGAGCTCGCCGGCAACCCGCTGGATCGTCGCGGGCTTCCAGCGCAGACCGTCCTTGAACTCGACGGGCTGCCGGGCCTGGAACCTGCGCATCTCGTCGGCGCCGGCGACCGCGGACAGGAGACAAGCGAGACCCGTCAAAAAACATACGACGAGAACCCCGACACGAGACAACTCATCACGCGTGGGGCGAGGGGTGGTGGTCAAGGTGCGGAGCCTCCGGCGATCGGCGAGGTGCGGAACGAAGCGACCCAAACCGACATAATAAATCGCCCGCCCCGGACGGGGGCGGGCGACGGGGACAGGCCGAGGGAAAGGTCGAGCTCAGTCGTACAGCGCCGCGAGGACGGTGAGGTCGTCGGGGTGGGTGATAACGGCCATGATCTTGTGGTCGGGCTCGTGGTCGCTGCCGTGGGAGGTCACGACCGGGCCGTAGCCGTCGTCGGTGGCGCGGGTGTTGCGGACACGCAGGTGCTGGACCTCGGACACGCCCAGGCGGGAGACGTCGATGGCCAGGCCGCCGATCTGCTGGCCGGCTTGTTTGACGTCGACGACCGGCGTCGTGACGTAGGTCTCGTCGGGGCTGATCGCGAGGGCGGGGCCCAGCGCGTTGCCGTCTTCGTCGACGGCCTGGAGGGTGATCCAGGAGTTGCCGCCCTGGGTGCCGCGCTCGAAGTAGAGGATCTCGCCCTGCACATCGGGGGCGGGGTCGCTGTCCCGGACCGGCTTCTCGAAGCTGATGGTGTAGCTGAACTGCACGGCCTCGACGCCCTTGTAGCCGTGCTGGGTTTCGAGGTAGTTGTTGAGGTTCTTGTTGGCCTGCACCCTCAGCAGCAGCGGGCTGAAGGCGTCGAGGTCGGCCGGGGTGACGGCGCTGCGGGAAGCGCCGTCCGCATAGCCGCCGGCCATGTATCGGCCGGCGATGCCGTCGGTGATGTTGCCGCCACCGAGGGTGCGGACGCGTCGGCCGTGGCCGTCTTCGATGTCGAGGTGGCGGACGGCGACGGGGGTGTAGAACTGGGTGAACTCGGTGCCGTCGGTGTAATCGACCTTGCCCAGGAACACGTCGCCCTGCATGTCGCCGGTGGTCGCGCTGCCGGAGATGTGGAAGGTCGCTTCCTGGCTGACGGGGACCTGGTAGCCGTGGCTGAAGTAGCCCAGGCCGCCGGCGGCGGCGGGCGAGACAGCGGCGGCACCGCACAGGGCGAGCGCACCACAACACGGGAGAGAGGGGGGATTGAAGGTCAACATTCTATTTGTCCCGATAGAAGAAACGGTTGGTGGCCCCGGTCGCCGGCGGCGATCCGTCCACGAACGAACGATCGGATTCGTTCGGCCGCCCAACAAACCCTTGGACCTAAATCGCGCTCGGATCTCCCGCCCGGGTGCGGGGGGTGGGGGTGGAGTCGGGTTGGGAAGCGTTGCCGGTGCTGACGGTTGGAGCGGTGGGACGGCCCGGCCGATACCCACACATCGAAAAAACCGCTCGCTCTCCGGGGCGGAGAACGAGCGGTGTGGGTCGGTGGAAACGTGGACGGTGTCGGGCGTGTTTTACTCGGCCGGGGGGAGGATCACGCCGCCGACGACGTGGATGACGCCGTTGGTCGCCTGGATGTCGGTCTTAACGATCTCGATGCCGTTGACGAAGGCGTGCTTGTGGTCGCCGTGGTCTTCGACGGTGAAAGTCAGCGTGCCGCCCTGAACGGTGGCGGCTTCACCGGCGGCGAGGGCGTCCTTAGCTTCGACCTTGCCGGCCACGACGTGGTAGGTGAGGATCGAGACGAGCTGGTCCTTGTTCTCGGGCAAGAGCAGCGACTCGACCGTGCCCTCGGGCAGGGCGGCGAAGGCTTTGTCGGTGGGGGCGAACAGGGTCAGCGGCCCCTCGCTCTGGAGGGTTTCGACCAAGCCGGCGGCGGTGGCGGCGGCGAGCAGGGTGTTGAACGTACCCGCCGAGGCGGCGGTCTCGACGATGTCGCCGGTCGCCGCCTTGGATTCCTTGTCTTTCTTGTTACCCACGTAATCGGTGCCGGCGGCTTCGCTGGCGACCTTGTCCTTGTTGGAGCCCGCCGCGCAGCCGCAGCCGGCACAGGCAGCGGCCGGAGCGGCGGCCAGTCCGAACGGGGCGAGCCCGAACGCGGCGATCACAGCAAAACGCTTGAGGGAGAGGGTCTTCATGGTCACGGTCCTTCCAGAGTGAGGGGGGTGGAGAGCAAAACAATCAATTCGTTCACATCAGCCTAAGCCGATCCCGGCCACGCGGCCAGAAAACGCGTCACAATTTTCAATTCGTTCACGTCCGCCCGGTGGATGCAACCAAGAGCAGCGGATTTTCGGATCTCACCACCCCGCCGGGCTGCTCGAGGGTGACGGCGAACGCGGCGGGCCGATCGACGGGGAGTTTGGCATCGATCGGGACGTAGGCCCGGCCGTCGGCGGCGAGGTTCGGGGCGACGTCGAAGACGCCGCCGTCGACGGGGAAGTCGTCGCGGGCGGGATCAACGATCCAGAGCTGGTACTGAGCGACGGCGGGGTCGTTGGCGGGCAGGCCGTCGAGGACAAGGTAACCGGTCTGGGTCGTGTCGCTCCAGGCGACGTGGCCGGCGACCTGGGTGTAGCCGGGCCGTTGGGCGGCCCAGTCGTGGACGGCGAACTCGGCGACGTTGGCTTCCCAAAAGGCGTAGGCCTGGTCGGGCGGCGGCGTCCGAGCCGTGTCGGTAACGCTGCGGCTCGACAAAATCACCGCGAACAGCAGCGACGCCGCCAACGCCCCGGCCAGCCCGCCGGCGAAGAACGTCAGGCCCCGCCCCGCACGCGAGCCCGGGGCCTCGGCCTCGGCCGTGGCGAACGCCAGGGGCGCGGTCTCTTCGACGGGCCGGTCGGATCGGAAGACGGCGGCCTCGGCGTGGAGCCGGTCACGCAACGCCGCGGGCAGCCGCGTGGATGCGTCCCGGTCCGACGACGCCTCGGCCACCATGAGCAACGCCGCCGCCGCTTCGAGCGCCTCGGCCTCGGCGTGTTCAAGCTCGGGGTACTCGGCGAGCAGGGTGTTCATGGCGTCAACTTCGTCGGGCGACAGGTCGTCCAGCGTGCGCCCGGCCAACAACTCGGCCAGGCGTTCGTCGGATGGGTTCGCACCGGGTCGGCGTGCGGATTCG
>JBCBSA010000286.1:0-4069 GCA_039819425.1 Planctomycetota bacterium | reverse complement strand
CCCCCACCGCCGCCCACGCCACCCACACGAGCGGCCCGGCCGCCACTCCCACGAAACCCGCTACCCCAACGACCCACCCCATGACACCCAACGCCGCCCCGCCCGCCGCGATCGACAGCCCCACCCGCCGCCACAGCAGCCCGCCCATCACCAACACCGCGGCGGCCGCCGCCGCCCCGCCCCGCAACACCGCCGACCGCGTCGCCGCCTCCGCCTCGGACTGCACCGCCGCGAACCCGGTCACCCCCAACTCCACCCCCGTAAACCGCGCCCGCACCGCCTCGACATGACGCCGAAGCGCCGCCAGAGATCCGTCCAAACCCGGCTTGTCGCCGACGCCCTCGAGCAACGTCGCCCTGACGATAAACAGCCGACCGCTGGAACTCCGCAACGGGATCGCCGCGTCTCCAAGCGACGCCGCCTGCAGCCGGCCGAACAGGTCCATCGGCGTACCTGCCGGTGTCCGCATCCGCTCGGCCCAAGCATCCATCAGCACGACGAACACCCGCGTCGCCTCTTCAACCTCGAATCCCTCCGCACGGCCTTGTGTTCCCGCCCCCGAAGCCAACCCACCACCCGCGACACGCAGCCCCTCGGCAAACCCCGCGTCGAGCAACGCCGTCGGCGTCTGACTCTCCAGCAGCGGTCGCAGTTGCCGCAATTTGTCTAGTTCTGAAGCCACCTCTTCGCGGGACAGCGTCAGCAGCAACTTCGGGCTCACCCCCGCCGGATCGATCCGCCACACCGTCGTCCCGACCGCCGGCTCGTCCGACAACGCCCGCCCCAAGGCGTCCGCTGCCGCCCATGCCTGGTCTTCCCGTTCACCGTTTTGGCCCGTGTCGATCAGCACGATCGCTTCGTTCGACGCGTCGAACCTCTGGGCATACTCCCGGTACCGTTGCTCGCCGGGGTCGTCTTGCCCCATCATCCCCTCGAGCCCCGCAAACTCCAGTCGCGACATGCCGAGGCCGGCCAGCAACAGCCCCAGCAACGTCACCGCCGCCACCCCGGCACGCCGCTTCACGTCGGCGGCGTGGCCCGAAGGTTCAGCGGAGTCGGTCTTCGGCTCGCTCAAGGCGTCGCTTCGTCCCGGCTCCGCGCCTGGCGGGGTGAGTCACGACGAGAAGGCTTTGCCCTTCCGGGGGCGGGGGGCCTCCCGGGGGTGACTTCGACGACCTCGGCCGGGCCGACCACGAACACGCGGTCGCCGCGTCGCGGCGTGATCGCTTTCATCCCGGTGAACGCCCCGAACGCCGGCAGCGTCATCGTCCGGTCGGTGCAGTGGAAACACGCCGCCCGCAGCCGCGTCTTGCCCGGTCCCTCCAGGCGGACCGCCGGATGAACGTGCCCGCACAGCGTCACCGCGTCGTCCGTCTCGCAAGGCTCGTGCGCAAACGCCACCCCGCCGTCACGCTCGTCTCGCCACGGCCCCACCACACACCGCACCCCCACTTCCGGGGGCGGGTCGCCGGCCTGGCGGTCGTGGTTGCCGCGGACGTTGACGACCTCCAGGCCGTCCCACTTGCGCCGCCACGCCGTAAGTTGTTCGATCAGGTCGTCCGTCACGCCGCCGCGTGAGTGGAAGAAGTCGCCGAGCACAACCAACCGGTCGGCCGCAGTGGCTTGCAGCGCCACATCGAGTCGTTCGAGGTTGTGCCGGGTCGTCCCCGTGGGTACCGGGATGCCCGCGCCGCGGAAGTGCGACGCCTTGCCGAAGTGGGGGTCGGCGACGATGAGGGTGGAATGTTCGACCAGGCAGGCGGTGCGGTCAGGCCGCAGCGTCCAGCGCCGCCCGCCCCACACCACCGGGTCTTCGTCAACGCGCATGTCCGGAGTCCTTTCCGGGAGAGAAAACGTCCTGATGTCGGCGGGCAGACCCATGGCTCGTGCTAACTCGTCGTGGCGGCCGCCGCCTCTTCCAGCCGCACCACCATCTTACCGACCTGCTCCTGCCAGGACTGACTGTTGAGGTGCTGCTCCCGCAGCCGCTCGGCCCACAGCGGGAACGCCAACGGCGTCAACCGCTCGGTCGCCACCGGCTCGAGCTCCGCCTCGGCCAAAGTCCCCAGCGCCCGCCGCAGCCGCCGCACCTCCAGTTGCTGCTCCAGCACCTCCCGCCGCGCCTGATCCAGCAGCAGGTTTTCCGGGTCGAAGTCGACGAAGACGTCGAAGAACAGCTCACTCGACGCCTGCAGGTGACGGTTCGCCACCGGCTGGCCCGGATACCCCGGCGAGATCAGCCCCGCCACCCGCGCGATGTCGCGGAACGCCCGGCGGGCGAGCTGCGACGTGTTGAGCGCTTCGAGCAGGTCGTCCAACAACTCTTCCTCGCCGAGCAGCCGCCGCCAGTCGGCCTCACCGAGGTCTAGCGCGTCGGGCGACAGCAGCTCGATGCCGTAGTCGTTGACCGTGACCGTCACCGCCCGCGGTGCCTCGCGGGTCAGCCGGTGGGCCAGCAGCGTGCCGAGTCCTTCGTGGACCAGCCGCCCCTGCAGCGGATACAGAAACACGTGGTGCCCGTCCCGCGTCTTCGTGTTCTCGATCAGCAGACGACCCGCCCCCGGAACAACCGACCAACTCGCCTGCAACTCAAGCAGCGGCGCGATCGCCTTCATCTCCGGCGGCGAACCCTCGGCCACACCGCCCTCGGCCCGGACGCGGTCGAGCCGGGCCCTCACCGCCTCGGCCAACTGCGTCGACAGCGGCGTCCGCCCGCCCTGCCACCGCGGGACTTGCGCCTTCTTGCCGGTGGCTTTCTTCACCGTCGCCACCATCGACCGCACCCGAACCAGTTGCAGCAGGTAACCCGCGAAGACGAACTTGTCCCCCGGCTTGAGAAACCCGACGAAGTTCTCCTCGACCGTGCCGAGCTTCCGGCCGTTGGCGAACTTCACCGCGATGGCGGCGTCAGACGTGATCGTGCCGATGCCCATGCGGTGGCCGCGGGCGATCTTCGGGCTCGCCACCGTGAACCGGCCGTCCTCACCTTCGACGACCCGGGCGTACTGCGGGTAGGCCTTGAGCGTCTCGCCCCCCCGCCGGACGAAGTCCAGACACCACGCCCACTCGGCGTCGGACAAGTCTCGATATGCATGGGCCGACCGCACCTCGTCCCGCATCTCGCCGCTGGTGAAACCGCCGCCCATCGCGCACGTGACCAGGTGCTGAACCAGCACGTCGAGCGGCCGGTCCAGCGGCCGACGCGACTCGATCGCCCGCGCCTCCGCCGCGTCGCGGGCCGCGGCGAAGTCGATCACCTCCAGCGCGTTGGTCGGCACGCCGATCACCCGGCTGACCTTGCCGGGCTGGTGACCGCTGCGGCCCGCTCGCTGCATCAACCTCGCCACCCCCTTGGGTGACGCCACCTGGATCACCCGCTCGACCGGCGAGAAGTCCACGCCCAGGTCCAGGCTCGACGTGCACACGCAACACCGCAGCCCCCCGGAACGCAACAGGTCTTCGACGGCGTTACGCGTCTTGCGGTCGATCGAGCCGTGGTGCAGCGCGACCTCGCCGATCCAGTCGGGCCGCTTGGCGCAGATCTCGTTGAACCAGATCTCCGCCTGCGACCGCGTGTTCGTGAACAGCAGCGTGCTGCTCGCGTCCTCGAGCACCTCGATGACCTGCGGCAGCAGCGTGATCCCGAGGTGGCCCGCCCACGGAAAGCGGTCCATGTCTTTCGGCAACAGCGTGGTGATCTCGATGCGCTTGTGGTCCGGGCCGTGGACCATCACGCCCGACGGCGCGAGCGCCGGGCCGAGGAGTGTATCGCGGGCTTCGGGGAGGTTGCCCAGCGTGGCGGACAGGCCCCAAACCCGGAGTGCCGGGTTCCACCGGCGTAGCCGGGCGAGCCCGAGTTCGGTCTGCGTCCCCCGCTTGGTCGACATCAGCTCGTGCCACTCGTCGACGACCACGGTCCGCAGCCCCCGGAATTTTTCTTTCGCATCCGCGTACGACAATAGCACCGACAGGCTCTCGGGCGTCGTCACCAACGCGCTGGGCAGCCGCTTGCGCTGCCTCGCCTTCACCGCCGCCGACACGTCCCCCGTCCGCCGCTCCACCGTCCACG